>NZ_JBSFQJ010000028.1:0-51170 GCF_053588655.1 Gordonia sp. NPDC003424 | reverse complement strand
GACTGCGATATCCGGGTGGCGGCGTCGGCGAAGCCGTCGACGACGAACCCGTCGGTGTCCTCGCGGGCGGCGACGAACCGGTCATAGAGCACCGCGGCCGAGCGGTAGTCACGGTAGGCGAGGTAGGCGTGTCCCCGGTCGAGGTCACCCATACCCGCCAGCAGATCGTTGGTCGGTGTCTCGTCGATCTCCTCGAGGTCGACACCACCGACAAACCCGGCCGGCAACCCACGCCACAACGGCGCAGCTGCAGAACCGGTTGTCGGGGACACGAACGGCCTTCCAGAGATGCGGACATGACTGCAGGACAACCACATTCATCTCTGTGCGCCTCCCGACTCCCGGGTGGCGCGGCCCCTCATCAACTCTTTCCTGCGATGACAACAACCTACAACAGGGGTCCGACGTTTAGGGTTGTAAGTGTTCGTCGGGGATGTGGCCCTGGGTACGACTGACTCCCGTGCGGGATGTCCTTGACTTGATCCGCCCATCCTCGATGAACGTCATCCCAGGCCTAGTTCGGCCGGCGGGCGAGACCTTATAGGAGCCTGGCCTAGAGGCCCCGTAAACGTCCTGTCCGCCCGACCGACCGAACATGTGCCGCCCATCTGAAAGAGGAGGCACGTTCATCATGACCGAAGATCGCCGCGCTGTCATCGGCGGAGTCGACACCCACTCGGCCACCCACCACGCGGCTGTGATCGATGCCGTCACGGGCGTCTACCTGGCTGATGCCCAGTTCCCGGCCACAACCGCGGGCTACCGCCAACTCGGCGAGTTCCTCGCCGCTCACGGCCAGGTCGTGCGGGTGGGCGTGGAAGGCACCAACAGCTATGGCGCTGGTCTGACCCGACATCTGCGCGCGGTAGGCATCACCGTCCGTGAGGTGATCCGCCCGAAGCGTGAACAACGCCGCCGCGGCAAATCCGATCCCCTCGACGCGATCGCCGCTGCGAGAAATGCTCTGGCACACAACGATTTACCTGAACCGAAAGTGGGAGACGGGGCGATCGAGGTCATCCGGGTACTGAGCATCGTGCGCAAATCGGCGATCAAAGCGCGCACGGCAACGATCCAGCAGATCAAGTCGATCCTCGTCACCGCACCCGCGCAACTGCGCGAACAACTCGCCGGGCTCACCGACGGTCAACTGTTCACCGTGCTGCGTACACCGACACAGACCGATACCTCATCGTGTCAGGTCACCACCGCCACGACACGTGCGCTACGCAGCCTGGCCAACCGCTACCACCACCTCACCGACGAAATCAATACCACCACAACAGAACTCGAATCCTTGACCGAGCAACAGGCGCCGGCGATGGTTCACGCCCTCGGGATCGGCGCCATCACCGCCGCGCAACTGCTCGTCACCGCCGGTGACAATCCCGAGCGTCTACGCACCGAAGCCGCCTTCGCCGCACTGTGCGGCGTCAGTCCGATCCCGGCATCATCGGGCAAGACCAACCGCCACCGACTCAACCGCGGCGGCGACCGCGCTGCCAACTGCGCGATCCACCAGATCGCGCTGGTTCGGATGGGCTGCGACGATCGCACCCAGGCCTACATCGCCAAGAAGACCACTGAGGGCAAGTCCACCCTCGAGGCCATGCGATGCCTCAAACGCGCCATCGCCCGAGAGGTCTTCGGCCTACTCACCAATCCACCGGCCGTGCCCACCATCGACGACCTTCGACCCGCCCGAAAATCCCGCGGCTGGTCGCTTCAACACGTCGCCGACCACTTCGGCGTCTGGCCCGCCCGCATCTCCGAAATCGAACGCGGCAAACGCCGTGACAATGTGTCCTTGATCAACGCCTATCGAGAACTACTCGCGGCTTGACAACCTATAGGAGCATCAAAGTTCCTGACCTGCGGGGCCCCTTCGCGACGACCGCTCTTACACCACGGACTCTCAGGCGCGCGCCACCGCGGCCCGATCGGCGTAACGGCCGAGATCCCAGCCGCGACCCACTGCGTCACGCATACTCTCCCAACCCTCACCATGGCGGTCCAGATTGCGATGTGTCAGAACAACTTCGGTCCGATCCGAGGAGAGTGCGCGGAAGCAGACCTCAATCTCGCTCGTCTTCTCGGGGTCGGTCTCCAACTGCCATTGAGTGTTGATATCCCAGCTGAAGCACACCCGTTGCGGGGGTTCATAAATCAGCACCCGCGACCACCGGCACTCACTGCCGTCGACCCCGACATCGATGATGTTCCCGCCGACGAACGGTTCGAAGACCATCCGGTCCAGTGGCGCGGAGAGGATGTGATGATCGGGATCCCACCATGTGCCGATGTCGGCGGTGAAGACGCCGAACGCCCGCTCGATGGGGATACCGACCTCCGTGGACACCCGGATCGTGGTGTCGTCGATGACTGTCATGAGGAGCCTTTCTCTTGTTCGGCCATCTGCTCGAACGAGGCCAGTGACCGCTGCCAGAAGGAATCGAAGTATGAGCGCAGCAGGGCGAGCATGTCCGGATCGACGTGATAGATCCGCCGTGTTCCCGAAGCCCGGTCCTTAACCAGGCCAACGGATTTCAGAACTTGCAGATGTTGCGACACGGCCGATCGGCTGATCGGCATGTCGCGAGCCAGATCCGTGACCGACGACGGGTGATCGACGAGTCTTTCGACGATCACCCGTCGGGTCGGTTCGGACAGCGCGTCCAGGATCTCTGAAGCGTTAGTACCCACTAACGAAAGTTACCGCTAACGATTCCCACGGTCAAGGGCTAAAGGGCCAAGAGCCCAATAGGTCAAGGGGCCCACAGCATCACGACGGTCAGTCGACCGGAACCTCGACCCCACCCGTCCCCCGCCGCCCACCGATGATCCGCATCGAGTGAAAGATGACCAGAGCGGCAGCCGCGCCCAACGCGATGCCACCGAAGTTGAGATCACCCACGACCCAGGTGAAGTCGGCGATCCCGATCACCAACGGGATGGCGGCGGTGAACTGGTTGATGGCCCGGCCGAAGTCGACGCGATTGGACACCCAGATGTGGACACCGAGGATGCCGACGAGCCCGTAGAGCGCCGTCGTGACGCCACCGAGCACCCCATCCGGCACCGCCGCGATCACCGCACCGATCTTGGGCGAGAGCCCGAGCACGATCGCCACCCCGCCCGCGATCCAATACGCCGCGGTCGAGTACACCTTCGTCGCCGCCATCACGCCGATGTTCTCGGCATAGGTTGTCGTCGCCGAGCCACCGCCGCTGCCGGCCATCACGGTCGCCAGGCCGTCGGCCAACAGGGCCCGTCCGATCCGGCGGTCGTAGTTCGTCCCGGTCATCGTGGCCACCGACTTCACGTGCCCGATGTTCTCCACCAACAGCACCAGCACGACCGGCAGGAACATCGGGATGACCGACATGTGAAAGCTCGGTGCCCGGAACTCGGGGAACCCGATCCACGCCGCGTCGCCGATGCCGCTGGTGTCGACCTTGTCGAAGGCCAGGGAGATCAGGTAGCCGATGATCACACTCAGGAAGATCGCCAGCCGGCCCAGCAAACCGCGGAACAGAACCACCGACGCCACGAGCAACACCAGGACAATCGTGGCGATCACCGGGTCCTTCTCGAAGTTGGTCTTCGCCGTCGGCGCCAGGTTCAGACCGATCAGCGCAACGATCGTCCCGGTCACCACCGGGGGCAGCAGGACATCGATCCAGCCGATGCCGGCGAACTGAACGATCGCACCGATCACGATGAGCAGCGCACCGACGACGACGATCCCGCCCAACGCCGACGACTGGCCGTGCGAGGCGGTCGCCGCCGTCACCGGCGCGATGATGGCGAAGCTCGATCCGAGGTAGCTGGGCAGTCGGTTACGGGTGATCACCAGGAACAGCAGCGTCCCGATGCCGGAGAACAACAACGTGGTCGACGGCGGGAAGCCGGTCAGCACCGGCACGAGGAAGGTCGCACCGAACATCGCCACGACGTGCTGCAGACCGATGCCGACGGTGCGTGGCCAGCTCAGTCGCTCGCCGGGGGCGATCACCACTCCCCCGTCGACCCGACTCCAGGAAAAGAACCCGCCCGTTTTTGTTTCCGGTGCCGTCATGGGATCAGTCTGCGACATCAGAACGTGATGCGCCCCACTACTCATAAATATTCATCTCAGATGCCAATTATGGTTCACTCGTTACATGCAGTTGACCCGCTTCACCGACATCGGCCTCCGGGTCGTCATGCGTCTGGCCGTCGCGGGTGAAACCGGTTCGATGACAAAGCCTTTGACCACGCGGCAGCTCGCCGAGGAGCTGGCGGTGCCCTACACCCACGTCGCCAAGGTCGTCGGTCGCCTCTCCGAGATGGGTGTCGTGCACGCGCGACGCGGACGTTCGGGCGGGCTCGCGATCACCGACCTCGGGCGTGGGGCGCGCGTCGGCTGGCTGGCCGGCACCCTCGAGGGCGACGGCGAGGTCGTCGACTGCGACGGCCCCCAGCCGTGCCCGCTGCGGGGCGCGTGCCGGTTGCGTGGCGCGCTCGCGACTGCACGCGCCGCCTTCTTCACCAGCCTCGACGATCACACGGTCGCCGACCTCGTCGCCCAACCCACTGCGGGCGTGCTGCTCACCCTAGCTCCGCCCGGACCACGGGTGGATTCCCGAAAAGACGCCGAACCACGTTCGGAATCAAGGTAGTTCAACAACCCTCGAAGATCGGAGACACCGTGCTGTCCGCTGCACACCGTGCCACCCTGGCCGCCACCCTCCCCGCCGTCCAGAACGCGCTGGCCGACATCACCACCGGCTTCTACCGCCGGATGTTCGCCGCGCGACCGGAACTCCTCGACGATCTGTTCAACCGGACGCATCAGAAGTCCGGGGAGCAGCCGCAGGCTCTCGCCGGGTCGATCGCCGCATTCGCTGCACTGCAACTCGAACCCGATGCGCGTCGGCAGAAGTTCATCCTCGACCGCATCGCACACAAGCACGCCTCGCTCGGCGTCACCAGCGACCAGTACTCGATCGTGCACGAGCACCTGTTCGCGTCCATCGTGGATGTGCTCGGCGATGCCGTCACGCCCGACGTCGCCGATGCGTGGGACCAGTTGTACTGGGACATGGCCGATCTGCTGATCGAGTCGGAGGCAGACCTGTACGACCGTGCCGGAGTTACACCCGGCGACGTGTGGCGCGACGTACGGGTCGTCGAGCGGGTACAGGCCTCGCCCGACACCATCTCATTCACCCTGGCCGCCTCCGAGAAGGACGGCCGTCTTCCGGCATTCGTTCCCGGACAATACATCTCGGTGCAGGTCGAGTTGGCCGACGGCGCCCACCAGATCCGCCAGTACAGCCTGATCGGGGCGCCCTCCGAGGCGACGTGGCGGTTCAGCGTCACCTACGCCGGCGAGGTATCGGCACATCTCCACGAGCACGTGTTCGAGGGCGACCTGTTGCACGTGAGCACGCCGTTCGGCGACCTCACGCTCCCCGACGACGAATCTCCGATCGTGCTCGCGTCGGCCGGTATCGGCTGCACCCCGGTCATCGGCCTGCTGACCGCCATGACCCAGGAGCGCGACGAGCGGCCCGTCACCGTGCTGCACGCCGACCGCTCACGCCGGCGGCAGCCCCATCGCGGGCAACTCGCCGCGCTCGTCGAGTCGCTGCCCAACGGCCAACTCATTCAGTGGTACGAGGACGCGTCACCGCACATCCTGTCCGACCGGGTGCGAGAGGGACACATGGCGTTGTCCGACATCGAGATTGACGACAACGCTCACGTATTGCTCTGCGGCCCGGGAGGTTTCCTGTCGGCGATGCGCGGAGCCCTGCTGGATCGCGAGATCGACGAGAACCGTATCCACTACGAGACATTCGGACCCGAGCTGCTGCGCACCGGCGCGTGATGACCACGGCATCGGCGGTGGCGGTCGCGATCACCTTCGTCTGGCTCGGCATGGTGCTCGCGATCTCGTTTCTGGAGGCCCCGTTGAAGTTCCGGGCACCGGGGGTCACGGTACCGATCGGTCTGGGCATCGGGCGGCTGGTGTTCCGGGCGCTGAATGCGACCGAAACCGTCTGGGCGGCAATCATCGTGGTGGCCGTCGTGGCCCGCTCCGGGGACGGCGCGGCCGTCCCGGTGGCCACCGCGGTCGCCGTCGGTGCGCTGGTCCTCCAACTCGTCGCCATCCGCCCGGCACTGACGCGCCGATCGGATGCCGTCCTCGCCGGGCACGAAGGTCCGCGCAGCCGAGTGCACTATTTCTACGTCTTGCTGGAGGTGGTCAAGGCGATTTCTCTTGTTGTGCTGGGCATCACACTTCTGGCAGGTGGCTGACACGTCGAGTCGCTGACAGCGACCTCCAAGCTTCGTTCAAGCTCGCCCGCAGGATGCGCTCCTAGGTTGAATCTCGTCGGCGACGGTGCCGACCACGACCAAGGGAGACAACAATGCCTCAGCCCGGACACAACGGCCCCGCGCCGGCCCCGAAGCCCCAGCCGCAGCACCCGGCTCCGCCGCGGCGTCGGCGCCGGCGTCGCGTCTGGAACCGTCGTCTGCATCGTTGGGACTGGGTCTGGTTCTGATCCAACCCGGTTTCTGACCACCTCCCCGCACGTTCCGGGACTGCGATCTCGCGCGGTCCCGGAACGTCGCATATCACCGATCGGATGAGCATGACCGCGCGTGCCGCTTTTCGCCGTTTCCTTCCCGCCCTCGCAGGTGAGGGCAGGCGCTTCGCCCTGGCGGCCGGCCTGCTGCTCCTCGCGGCGGTCTGCGAGATCGTCGCGATCTTCGTGCTCTCCGACGTCATCGACGGCGCACTGAACGCCGACAGCGTTGTCGCCTTCGCCCGGCTCGCGGTGCTCTGGCTGCTCATCACGCTGGTTTCCACCGCCGCCGACTACTACGGCCAGATCACCTCCATCGGCATCTCCGAACGTGTGGTTCTGCGCCTGCGCGACAGACTCTTCGCCCACGTCCAGCGTCTCAACCCCGTCATCCACCGCAGGTTCGGCCTCGGCGACCTCGTCACCCGCCATTCCAGCGACCTCGAAGCGGTCGAGTACCTCGTCGGCTCCGGCGTCATGCAATTCATCATCGCGGCGGCCAACACCCTCGGCCTGGTCGTCGCCGCCTTCATCATGAGCTGGCAGGTGGCGTTGGTGGCGCTCGCCGCGGTCCCCTTCCTGTGGGCCATCTCGACCTTCTTCAGCCGCCGCCAGAGCGTCGTCACCCGCAGCGAGCGGGCCGCCAACGCCGACATCGTCGGCGCCGTCCAGACCGCGCTCGCCGGGCACGAGACGGCGGTCGCCTACAACCAGCAGGGGCGCGAACAGACGCAACTGCACCGGCACGGGGTCACCTGGCTCGGCGCCCGGATGTCGCAGACCCGGATCGAGGCCGGCTTCGGTGCCGTCATGGGATTCGGCCAGGTCATCGTCACCCTGGTGATCGCGGTCGCCGGCGTGTGGCAGGTCCGGCAAGGGGCGCTGAGCGTCGGCCAATTGCTCGCGCTCACCGGCTACCTCGGCATGCTGTACCCGAAGATGCAGGAACTCGCCGAGGTGCGGTTGTCGCTCGCGACCGCGGTCGTCAGCGCCGACCGGCTCGCCGAACTGCTCGACCTCACCCCCACCGACCGTGACCGCGTCCATGCCGTCGCCCACGACGGGCCCGATCACGACATCGCCGTGCACAACGTGACGCTGCGCCGCGGCGACGCGACGGTGCTCGACGACGTGTCACTCGACCTGCCCGCGGGCCGTATCGTCGCGCTCGTCGGCGCCAGCGGTTCGGGCAAATCCACCCTCGCCTCGCTGTTGTGCCGGTTCGAGGAACCGGACGCCGGGCGAATCACGCTCGGCGGCACCGATATGCGAGATCTGACCGGCCACTCGATCCGCGACGCCATCACCTTGCTGCCACAACAACCGGTCATCAAGTCCGCGACCATCGCCGACAACATCGGCTACGGCCGACCCGGTGCGAGCCGCGCCGAGATCATCGGCGCCGCGATCGCCGCCGACGCCGACTCGTTCATCAGCGCACTGCCCGACGGGTACGACTCGATGCTCAACGAGGACGGCCTCACCTTGTCCGGTGGTCAGCGCCAACGCATCGCCATGGCACGCGCGCTGTTGCGCGACACCCCGGTGCTGATTCTCGACGAGCCGACCACCGGACTCGACGACATCACCGCACGCCGCATCCTCCACCCGCTACGCACCATCGGCGCCGACCGCTGCACGCTGCTCATCACGCATGACGCGCGCGCGATCGAGATCGCCGACGAGGTGTACGAACTCCGCGACGGTGTGCTGCTCAGCCGCCGCGAGGAGCTCGTCACCTCCTGAGAGTCCCGGCACAACGAGTACGGGCCGGCCCGCGCGCGCAGATCGACACCCAGCGGCCGATATGCACATAGTTGCATAGTGCGTAGTTGCACTGCTACTCTTCTCGCATGGCACTCGAGCACGCGATTCTCGTCTCGCTGGCGGAACGTCCCGGAACCGGGTACGAGATCGGTCAGCAGTTCGACCGATCCATCGGCTACTACTGGTCGGCGACACACCAGCAGATCTATCGCACGCTCAAGAAGTTGCACACCGACGGACTCGTCACGTTCGAATCCATTGCGCAGGACGGCCGTCCGGACAAAAAGGTGTACACGATCTCCGACGAGGGCCGAAAGGTGTTGTCGGAGTGGGCCATGAGCCCCACGCCATATCAGCCGCTGCGTAGCGACATCGGAGTGAAGCTGCGCGCCGCCGAGTTCGGTGATCTCGCCACCATTCTCGGCGAGCTCAAGGCACACCGCGACGAACACGTCGCGCAACTCGCGGTGTTCACCGGGTTCGAGAAGGAATTCTATCCCGACCCGGACACGCTGCATGGCCGAAAGCTCTACCAGTACCTGGTGTTACGCGGCGGCATCCTCTCCGAAGAGGCGTTCGTCGCGTGGTGTGACGAGGTCATCGCCACGCTCGAACGCCAATTGTCTTCCTGACCAACCAGTTTCACACCCAACACACAAGAAAGGTCCGGCCATGTCAGCCCACACGGCAGAACCGAACAAGAACTACCCGCACCTGTTCGAGCCCCTGCAGCTCGGCGGCACCACCCTCAAGAACCGGCTGATCATGGGATCGATGCACACCGGCCTCGAGGATCGCCTCTGGGACACCGACAAGCTCGCCGCCTACTATGCCGAGCGCGCCCGCGGCGGCGTCGGCCTGATCATCACCGGCGGTTTCGGCACGTCGCGCACCGGACTACTCCTGCCGTTCGCCGGCAAGATGACCAACCGGATCGACGTCGAACGGCACCGTCGCATCACCAAGGCTGTGCACAAGGCCGACGGCAAGATCGCGCTTCAGCTCATCCACGCCGGCCGCTACGGCTACACGCCGTTCAAGGTGGCGCCGGGCAGCGAACCGTCGCCGATCCACCCGTTCAAGCACCTGACGATGACCGAGCCGATCATCCGGCACGTCATCAAATCCTTCGGCCGCTCCGCCAAACTCGCGCACAAGGCCGGTTACGACGCCATCGAGATCATGGGCGGCGAAGGCTATCTGATCAACCAGTTCCTGTGCCCGCACACCAATGACCGCACCGACAAGTGGGGCGGCTCGACCGAGAACCGGCAGCGGTTCCTCGTCGAGGTGATCAAAGAGATCCGTCGCCAGACCCCGCGCGACTTCCCGGTCATCCTGCGTCAGTCCATCGCCGACTTCGTCCGCAAGGGGCAGACCTGGGACGAGATCGCGTTGATGGCCCGCAAGGCCGAGGAACTCGGTGTCGACGCGATCAACACCGACATCGGCTGGCACGAGGCGCAGGTCCCCACCATCGTCACGTCCGTGCCGCGTGCCGCGTTCGTGAAGTTCACCGAACGGCTGCGCGACGAGGTGTCCATCCCGCTGATCGCCAGCAACCGCATCAACACCCCCGAGGTGGCCGAGGAGATCCTCGAGCGCGGCAAGGTCGACGCCATCTCGATGGCCCGCCCGCTACTCGCCGACCCGGACTTCGCCATCAAGGCGCAGGCCGGCCGCGGCGACGAGATCAACACCTGCATCGGCTGCAACCAGGCCTGCCTGGATCACGCGTTCGTCGGGAAAAAGGTGTCGTGCCTGCTCAATCCGCGTGCGGGCCGCGAGACCACGCTGACCCTGGGACCGACCCGTCGTGCCAAGCGCGTCGCGGTGATCGGCGCCGGTCCGGCCGGGCTGTCGGCCGCGGTGTCGGCGGCCCAGCGCGGCCACAGGGTCGATCTCTACGAGGCGGGCGAACACATCGGCGGCCAATTCTCCATCGCCGCACGCATTCCCGGCAAGGAAGAGTTCAACGAGACGATCCGCTACTACACCCGCCAACTCGAGGTCACCGGTGTCACCGTGCATCTGAACACCCGGGTCACCGCCGACGAACTGATCGCCGAGAAGTTCGACGAGGTCATCGTCGCGACCGGTGTCACACCACGCATCCCGCAGATCGACGGCATCGACCATCCGATGGTGATGTCCTACGCCGACGCGGTGCTCGGCCGCCGCGAGATCGGCAAACGGGTCGCCGTCATGGGTGCCGGCGGCATCGGCTTCGACGTCACCGAGTTCCTCACCGTCGACGAGTCGCCGACCCTGAATCTCAAAGAGTGGGAACAGGAATGGGGCATCAGCGAGGATCTGTCCAAGCCGGGCTTCCTCACCAAGCCGCGGCCGCTGCCGGCCGTCCGGCAGGTGTATCTGGTGCAGCGCAAGCCCGGAAAGCAGGGGGCGGGCCTCGGCAAGACCAGCGGCTGGGTCCATCGTGCGACGGTGAAGATGAAAGGCGTGGAACAGATCTCCGGCGCGAGCTACGACAAGATCGACGATGCCGGACTGCATCTGAGCTTCCGGGACGAGTCGGGAGCGGTCACCGAGACGCGAATCCTCGAGGTGGACAACGTCGTCGTGTGTGCCGGACAGGAATCCGTCCGTGAGCTGGTCGATCCGCTGACCGTCGCCGGCGTCACGACGCACGTCATCGGTGGCGCGGACGTCGCCGCCGAACTCGACGCCAAGCGCGCCATCCGGCAGGGCACCGAGGTGGCCGCCGGGATCGCCTGATCCGTTCCGACTTCGATGCCGACGGCGCACACTTGTGTGCCGTCGGCCTCGGTCGCCGGGAGGCAGGCACATGGTTCGCGACCACCTCGACTTTTCCGACGATGCGCGGATGCGACTCGAGGATCGCGAGATGTAGGTGATGCACCCTCGATGCCCACGGCTGCCGCGTGCATGACCCGACTACCATGCCCAGCATGGGAGTTCCCGCACCATCCGAGTCCGCCCGCGCCGTCGTCACCGGAGCGTCCTCCGGCATCGGGATGGCATTGGCGCGCGAGCTCGCCCGACGCGGATACTCGACGATCCTGGTCGCGCGACGCGGCGACGTCCTCGAAGAACTGGCGACCGAACTGCGCACGGAGCTCTCGGTGGAGGCCGAGGTGCGACCGGTCGACCTGTCCGAGCCGACGGCCGTCGAGGTGCTGTGCGCCGAGCTCGCCGGCCGCGAGATCAGCATCTTGTGCAACAACGCCGGCATCGCCACCTTTGGGCCGGTCAGCGAACTCGATCCGGACTACGAACGCGCCCAGGTACGGCTGAACGTCAACGCCGTGCACGACCTGACGCTCGCCGTCCTGCCGCAGATGGTGCAACGTGGCTCCGGCGGCATCCTGATGGTCGGATCCGCGGCCGGCAACATGCCGATCCCCAACAACGCCACGTACGCCGCGACGAAGGCGTTCGTCAACACCTTCAGCGAGTCCCTGCGGGGCGAGGTCGGCGGCCAGGGCGTGCACGTGACGCTGCTCGCGCCGGGGCCGGTGCGGACCGAGACCCCGGCCGCCGAGGAGGCGTCCATCGTCGACCGGATGGTTCCCGACTTTCTCTGGCACTCCAGCGACAAGGTCGCCGAGATGAGCCTGGACGCTCTGGCGCACAACAAGATGCGGATCGTGCCGGGCATGATGTCCAAGGCCATGTCGGTGGCCGGCGGCTACTCGCCGCGCGCCGTCGTCGCGCCCATCGTCGGCACGTTCTATCGCAGACTCGGCGACGGCGACTGAGTATTCAGCGCCGCCGCCGACTCGTCCCGAAGATCGCCCGGCTGAACTCACGTCCGGCCGCGCTGGCCGCGGACCTCAGGAAACTCTGCATCGGCTTGCTGGTGAGCACCTCGGTGAGGATGCCGGACTCGTCGGGCTGCGGCGCCGGGGCGGGTGCGGGCATCGGCGGCAGCGGCACGGTGTCGGGCACGGGTGCATCCGCGGGCTCCCCCGGAGCCAGCGTCTTGGCGGCCAGCTTCTCGTAGGCCGATTCCCGATCGATCGCCTGACCGTACTTGGCGTAGAGCGGGCCGGCGGTGGCCGCGGCGGTGATCCCGTCGGCGCCAAGAGCTTCCATCGACGACCGGGGCGCCCGCATCACCGTCCAGGCGACCGGCGTCGGCGCACCCCGCTCGGAGAGCACCGTCACGACGGCCTCGCCGGTACCGAGCGAGGTGAGCACCTGATCGAGCTTGTACACGTCCGAGACCGGATAGGTCTTGACGGTCTTCGAGAGCGCCTTCTGATCGTCGGGCGTGAAGGCGCGCAATGCATGCTGGATGCGGGCACCGAGTTGCGACAACACCGCGTTCGGGATGTCGGTGGGCAACTGCGAGCAGAAGAACACTCCGACGCCCTTGGACCGGATGAGCTTGACCGTCTGCTCCACCTGCGCCTTGAACGCCTTGGAGGCATCGGCGAACAGGAGATGCGCCTCGTCGAAGATGAACACCACCTTCGGTTTGTCCAGATCGCCGACCTCGGGCAGGAACTCGAAGAGGTCCGCCAGAATCCACATCAGGAAGGTGGAGAACAGGGCCGGCCGTGCGGCCTGGGCGCCCAGCTCGAACAGGGTGATGATGCCGCGGCCGTCGCCGTCGAGGCGTAACAGGTCTGCAGGCTCGATCTCGGGTTCACCGAAGAAGGTGTCGCCGCCGTCGGCCTCGAGATTGGTCAGCGCACGCAGGATCACCCCGGCGGTCTGTGTCGACACGCCGCCGATCGCCTTCAGTTCGGGCTTGCCCTCGTCGCTCGTCAGGTACGCGATCACCGACCGCAGATCCTTGAGGTCGAGGAGCGGCAGGGTTCGCTGGTCGGCCCAGTGGAAGATCAGGCCGAGCGTGGATTCCTGGGTTTCGTTGAGCCCCAAGACCTTACTGAGCAGGATGGGACCGAAGGAGGTGACGGTGGCGCGGATCGGCACACCGATGCCCGACGCCCCGAGCGACACGAACTCCACCGGAAAACCGGCCGGCTGCCAGTCGTCGCCCGTCTGCTGTGCACGCTCGGTGATCCGGTCGTTGGCGATGCCCGGGTTCCGCAGCCCGGACAGGTCACCCTTGATGTCGGCCATGATCACCGGCACCCCGTTGGCCGACAGCTGCTCCGCGATCACCTGCAGCGACTTGGTCTTTCCAGTGCCGGTGGCCCCGGCGACGAGTCCGTGCCGGTTCATCATCGACAACGGGATTCGCACCCTCGCCGTCGGATCGACCTGTCCGTCAACCGAAATCGAGCCGAGCTCCAGCGCGGCCGACTCGAACGCGTACCCGGCACCGATGGCTTGCGCGGATTCATGGGCGTCGGTCACAAGATGCTCCCTCTCGGCCGTGCGGTTGCCCGCGAACCGGTGTGTGGCCCGCCACAGCAAACAATAGCGGCCGACGGCTCCGCGTCGGTGGCGCCGACTAGTCTTGACCGGATGCAGGACAAACTCGTGTGGATCGACTGCGAGATGACCGGGCTGCAGCTCGAATCGGACAAACTGATCGAGATCGCCGCGCTGGTCACCGACAGCGACCTGAACATCCTCGGCGACGGCGTGGACATCGTCATCCACGCCGACGACGACGCGCTCGCGGCCATGCCCGACGTCGTGACCAAGATGCATGCCGCATCCGGACTCACCGACGAGGTCCGCGCGTCGACCGTCACGCTCGCCGAGGCCGAGAAGCAGGTCCTCGACTACATCCGCTCCCAGGTCACGACCCCCGGCACGGTGCCCCTGGCCGGCAACTCGATCGCCACCGACCGCGGCTTCATCGCCCGCGACATGCCCGAACTCGATGCCTACCTGCACTACCGAATGGTCGACGTCAGCTCGATCAAGGAACTGTGCCGGCGCTGGTATCCGAAGATCTACTTCGGTCAGCCGGAGAAGGGCCTCGCGCACCGCGCGCTGGCCGACATCCGCGAGTCCATTCGCGAGCTGCGCTACTACCGCGCGGCCGCCTTCGTCCCCGCTCCCGGACCCGATTCCGACGCCCTGACAACGATCGTCGCAGACCTCGGACCTGCATGAACACGCCGGGCGGGAACCGATTGGAGTTCCGGCACCCTGACCCGCTAGAGTAAGTCCCTGGCTCTGAAACTCGGTGATGAGAATCCCGGGTGTCGGACGCCGATGGTGGATGTAGTTCAGTTGGTAGAGCACCAGGTTGTGATCCTGGCTGTCGCGGGTTCGAGTCCCGTCATCCACCCCGACATCGAGGCCGGAGGGTTCATCCCTCCGGCCTCGTGCGTTTCCACCGGTGGCCGCCGCACCGCGGCCGGGGCGGGTGGCTCTCTATTTGTTACAACGTATGTTGAAACTCACAACGACCTGAATAGGTCGGGTGACTTAGGCGGATTTACGATGAACACCATGCACGGGGGAAATGAACGGCAGCTCGTTGAAGCTGTCTGCAATCGATTGATGTCCTACTTTCCGGACCGCACGTCCGACGAGGTGACCGTCGCAGTCGACGACGCGTACGCCCGGTATCGCGGGGCGAAGTCCGCCGAGGTCATCCCACTGCTGGTCGAACACCGGGCGAGCGCAACCCTGCGCGGACTCGAGTTGGCAGCAGGATAGGGTCTCCCCCTCGAGGGGTGTCGGACCATCGCGTCCGACATCAGCCGTTCACCTGAGTACCGTACGATCCCGCTCATGCTCGAGGATCTGAACAAAGCGGCCAAGAAGGTCGGGCTTCATGTCGCGGCGGCCAAGAAGGATGGGCACTACTCCATCCGCAAGGCGAAGAACGGGAAACTGGTGGCCAAGAACGTCGACAAAGACGAAGCCGCCAAGATCATCAAGAAGTACAAGTAGCCCTCACTACGATGGGTGCATGACGACCACCCAGCAGTTCTCGACGGTGACGTCAACGCTCGTCACAGCCATTGCCGGGCAGATCCTCGACGTCGCCGAAGCCGTGATCGACGAGATCAACACGGCCGTCGACCGGGGCGCTCCCGCCATGATGAGCGATCCTGCGATCGCCCATGACACGACGGCCAGCAATCGGGTCATCGTCCTGCACTTCCTGCACACGGTTTCGGTGGACCCGGATTCTCCGGTGCCCGTGCGCACCCTGCCCGAAGGCGTCGTGAAGGCACGCAACCTGGTGCGCCGTGGCATCGAACTCGACGTGCTCGTGCAGGCTTACCGATTCGGCCAGGAAGCGCTGTGGCGGCGGTGGATTGAAGTCGCCACCGACGTGGTCGACGACCGCGCCGAACTCGTCCGGGTGCTGGCCCGCAGTTCCGATCTGATTTTCCGCTATGTCAACGACTCGATGGCGATGGAGATCGCCGAGCTCAAGAACCAACACGACGAGCTCAATCACGGCGGGCTGACCCGGCGCGCGGAGACCATTCGTCTGCTGATCGACGGCGCACCCGTGGACCACGACGTCGCTACCCGGCTCCTCGGTTATCCACTGTCCGCTCGGCACACATTCGTCGCGATGTGGTCACACGACGCCACGGCCGCAACCCTCGAACGCGCGGCCGGTGAACTCGCCGCCCGCCTCGGTGCGCGCTGGGCGAGTCACCCGGCGGGCGCCGGACAGATCTGGCTATGGCTCGAGACCGGGCCCGAGGTCGATCGCGAGGCGCTCCGCCGGGCCGCCACCGATCTATCCGCGTCACCCCATGTCCTCGTCGGCCCCACGGCCGCCGGCTCCGAAGGTTTCCGGCTGGCGCACTCACAAACGGTTGCCGTCCAACGGCTCGCCATGACGAGCGACACCGACGGCGCCGTCCTCACCTATGACGACCTCGTTCCCGCGGCCCTGGCCACCGAAGACCCCACCAAGGCAGCGCGATTCGTCCGCGATGTCCTCGGCGACCTCGCCGGCGCCGATCCGGTTCTCGAGACCCTCCGGGACACCGTACGAATCCATCTGGAGGAAGGTGAATCGGCGCCCCGCGCGGCCGCCCGACTGTTCACCCACCGAAATACGGTGCTGCAGAGACTGTCTCGGGCGGAGTCGTTGATGGGGCAGCCGATAGCACCGCGTCGCCTGCAGGTCTTCCTCGCCCTCGAGATCGCCCATCGCTCACCAGAGACCCTCCCCGTCACCCGCGAGGTCACCAGATGACCAGTGGGACAGAGACATTCATGCCCCTGCCCCACTCGCCGAGCCGATGATCAGCGGGCGTCGGCCGCCAGGATCGCGTGCGCCGTCCGGCGGGCCAGCGTCATCACGGTGACCATCGGGTTCACCGACGAACAGGTGGGCATGCCGCTCGCGTCGGCGATCCACACTCCGCGGACGTCGTGGAGTTGTCCGCTCGGGTCGGCGACACTCGTCGATGGATCGGCACCCAGTGCGGCGCTGCCCATCTGGTGCGCGCTGAAGGCAACCAGCCCGCCTGGGCCGATCGGCAGCGCCTGTACCCGATCGATGTACGCGTCGACGTCGTCACCTCGACGCCACGGCGCGAACGGCTGTCCGCTCACCCAAATCGTGTCCGCTCCCTGCGCCGCATGCATGCGGATGCATGCACCCGCGGCCGCGTGGAACGTCCGCCGGTCCGCCTCGTCGTCGAACGGGTAGCGCGCCACCGACCGACCATCGTCGTCGATCGCAACGGTCCCGCTGCCGTGATCCTCGGTGATGAACACCCAGTCGGCACGCGAACGGTAGCGCCCGATGAGGTCCTTGCGCTCGGCCGCGGACGTCCACGGCGTCACCGAGGCGAACAGACCCGGGAACTGTTGCACACCCTCCACGAGGAACGCGTGATGCTCATCGGAGCCGGCGGCGAACTCGTCCATGATTCCGGCCTGAGCGGGGCCACGGAACGGCGCGAGATCCTCGTCGCCGTACAGGCCGCTCACCAGTCCGGCGGGATGCAGTCGCAGATTGGCGCCGGCCGCCGGTCCGCCGATTCCCGATCGCAGCAGCAGGGCGGGGGTCTCCATGCTGCCGCCGGCCACCACCACCGTCGGGGCCATGATCCGAAATGTCTGCGAGACAAGGCCTTCCGCGTCGACGATGTCGACGATCACGCCATTCGCCCGCCCGTCGGCGTGCAGGATCTCGCGGGCACGGGCACGCACGATCAGTTCGGCGCCGGCATCGCTGGCATCTTGTAGATATGTACGCATGGTGCCCTGCTTGGCGCCCGTCGCGTCACCGAATCCGCTGAAACCGGAGAGCTCCGGATCGAACAGTTCGGGATCGATGTTGAGGTTGGTGTGCTTGTAGCTCCATCCGCATGCCGCGGCACCCTCGGACAGCTTGGTGTGCGGACCGTTCTGGTACGCGACCTTTTCGTTGGCGCCGATGCGGTTCATCACGGCCTCGATGTGACCGTCGAACTCGTCGGTGGCGACGTCGGTCAGGCCGAACTCGTCGGCCCAGCGACGACGCAACCGCATCGGCAAGGGCACCGAGTTGGACCAGTTGAGCGTCGACCCTCCGCCGACGACTCCGCCGGCAAGGATGTTGACCGTGCCGTCGACGGTCGGAAACGCCCCGCCGTTGAGGCAGAGCTGCTGGTAGGCGGCGAGCTCGGTCAGTCCGAACTCCGCCTCGCTCACGTAGTCGCCGGCCTCCAGCACGATCACATGCTTTCCCGCACAGGCGAGTTCCGCCGCGGCAACCCCGCCGCCCGAACCCGAGCCGACGACCACCGCATCGCAGACGATCGTCTCGTCGGCGTCGGTCTCCCGCACCGTCAGGGTGCGCCCTCGCCGCCCGGGGATCTGCGGCACGCCGGGGAACCCCATACCGGTGACCAGCGGCGAGTGACCCTGCTCGTCGGTGATCGCGTAGGCGAAATTGATGGCGAGTTGCCGGACGGCGCCGATGCCGATCGCCGCTTCGGGAGCGATGCGTGCGACCACGCCCACCGTGGTCTCCCGCACGTGCTGCGGCTGGTTCTTGAGTCCGACCAAGGCCAGCGCGTCGACGAGCTGGAGCAATCCGGCGAGCTGATCGCCCGGCAGTTTGGCGGTGAGGTAGTGCTCGACGGCGAGGTGGGCGCCGACCGCACTGCCGGCGGTCGCGTAGAACCCGTACGGGTCGTCGCCATCGTGCGGTACCGGTGCGACGAAGGTGTCGACGAGTGCCGCGAGCGTCTCACGGCGCAGTGGGGTGAAGGTGATGTCTGTCATCAGTGGTCTCCTGGTGGTGTCGGAAAGGTGGTCAGGGCAACTGCAGCGAGGTGGTCTCGAGGAAGTCCTCGAAACCGGCCACACCGAGTTCGCGGCCGTTGCCGGACTGCTTGACCCCGCCGAACGGGGCATGGATGTTGAAGGCGCCGTCGTTGATCTGCACCTGGCCGGACTCGAGCCGCAGTCCGACGGCGATCGCGCGATCGACGTCGGCGGAGTACACGCCGGCGTTCAGCCCGTAGACGCTGTCGTTGGCCAAGGCGATCGCCTCGTCCTCGGTCTCGTAGGTCTGGATGATCAGGACCGGGCCGAAGATCTCCTCGCGGACGATGCGCATGTCGGGTGTGGTGTCGGTGAACACGGTCGGGCGGACGTAGTAGCCGGTGTCGAGTCCGGCGGGCGCTTCGGTCCCGCCGGTCAGGAGAGTCGCGCCCTCGTCGATACCGCACGAGATCATGGCGCGGACGCGATCGCGCTGCAGCTCCGAGACCAGCGGCCCGATGTCCGACGACGGGTCGAAGGGATCTCCGACCACGACGCTCTCGGCAGCGACCTTCGCGATGGCCTCGTACTCGGCCTTGCGCGCCGCGGGAACGATGAGCCGGGTCAACGCGATACACGTCTGGCCGGAGTTGAGGTAGCACGCGTTGGCGCTCGCGGTGGCCACGGCAACCGGATCTGCGTCGTCGAGCGCGATCAGTGGCGACTTTCCTCCGAGTTCGAGTGCGACGCGCTTGATGGTGTCGGCGGCGACGGCACCGATCCGGCGTCCAGCCATGGTGGAGCCCGTGAAGGTGACCATGTCGACGTCCGGGTGCGCGACCATCGCCTCCCCGACGGTGGTGCCGTAACCGGTGACCAGGTTGAACACGCCCTGCGGCAGGCCGATGGTCTCGAAGATCTCGGCGAGCAGGAACGCGTTGATCGGTGCGACCTCGCTGGGCTTGGCGACGACGGTGCAGCCGGCGGCCAGCGCCGGCGCGACCTTGGCGACGAGCTGATGCAGCGGGTAGTTCCACGGCGTGATGGCCGCGACCACTCCGATGGGCTTCTTGACGACCAGCGAGTTGTGGACGTGCTCGGTGTAGGGGTAATCCAGGGCGATCTGCGCGGTGGTCGCCAGCATCATCTGTGGCAGTCCGGTCTGCACCACATTGCTTGTCGCATAGGGTGTGCCGACCTCGCGGCTGATCACCGCGGCGATCTCGTTCTGGCGCCGCGCGAGCTCGTCGGCGGCCAGTTTGAGGTAGCCGACCCGCTCGGCGACATCGCGGGCGGCCCAGTTTCCGAACGCCGCCCGTGCGGCCGCGACGGCCGCGTCGACATCGGCTGGGGTGCCCGCCGGCACGGTCGCCATGACCTCGCCGCTGCCGGCGTCGGTCACCTCGATGACATCTGCCGAGGTTGACGGGATCCAGGCCCCGTCGATGAACTGGTGAGAGCGGGTGAGCACGCTCGCCTCCTTCGTGTGTTTGTTGCTGACAGCACCCATCGTCGCGCGCCGTGAGTCCCATCACCATGGGCGTCCGCACGAATCCCTGGCACCTCGATAGGCGAGTGCACATCCGCGTACTTCGGCGGCCTCATCCCGAGCCTCAAGGAAGAAGCGAGCTCACCATGGTCTGTTACCATTCCCGCTACTTCAGGTCATCTGACCTGAAGATGTCGGTACCAGCGTTTTGTCGTGTCCGCCCGAGTGACCCCAAGATCCCGCACGAGAATCGGAAATGCTTATGAGCCAACATATCTCGCGTCGCACCTTCCTCTCGGGCGCCGCGGCGGCCGCGGGTGCGGTGGCCGGAGCCGGCATCCTGGGCAGCGGCCCGGCGGGCGGCGCGCCCCGAGAGCGCACCGCCGATGTGATCGTCGTCGGCGGTGGGCTGAGTGGCCTGGCCGCGGCGAAGTCGCTGGCGGCCGCCGGCACGTCGGTGCTCGTCCTCGAGGCCCGTAGCCGTGCGGGCGGACGCGTGCACAACATCACGACACCGATTCTCGGCGCGACCGTGGATGCGGGCGCCGAGTTCATCGGTCCGACCCAGAACCACATCGCGGCACTCGCCCGCGAGTACGGCGTCGGCACCATCCCGACCTACAACCAGGGCGACAGCATCTTCTGGAACTCCGGCACAGCCACCCGGATGCCGTCTGCGCTACCGCTGCCCGCCGTCCCGGCGGCGCCCCAGGCCCTCGGCGGATTGGCCAGGGCGCAGATCGAGGCACTGGCCGGGTTCCCCGTCGGCCAACCGTGGAAGCACCCGAACGCACGCTACCTCGACTCCATCACGTGGCAGCGCTACATCGACTCCACGATCGCCGATCCGACGGCCAAAGCGCTGATGACCGTTGCCATGTCGGCGGCCCTCTCGGTCCGTGCCGACGAGGTCTCGGCCCTCTACTTCCTCAACTACATCGCGGCCGCCGGCGATGAACAGAACCCGGGCACGCTCATCCGACTGTTGAGCACCGACGGCGGCGCCCAGGAACGACTCTTCGTCGGCGGTGCGGCCCAGGTCCCGCTGCGCATGGCCCGGGCGCTGGGCAGTCGGATGATCTACAACGCGCCGGTGCGTTCGATCGGCTGGACGGGCCAGGCGGCAACCGTGAAGAGCGACGCCGGGACGTTCACCGCACGCCGGGTGATCGTCGCGATGTCCCCGGCGATCAGCGACCAGATCCGTTATCTCCCCGGGCTTCCGGCCGCTCGAGTCGGGCTGACCCGCGGCTATCACATGGGCGCGATCAGCAAGTTCTCCGCGCTCTACAAGCGACCGTTCTGGCGGGACAAGGGTCTGTCCGGCCAGGTCTACGGCAACGGTCGCCCGATCGACGTGACGTTCGAGAGCTCCACCGAGGGCCACCACATCCTCATGGGTTTCATCTCGGCCGACGCGATGCGCCGTCTCGACCATGCGTCCGAAGCCCAACTCGTGGCGGAGTGCATCGACAATTTCGTCGAGTACTTCGGGCCGGAGGCTCGCGACCACCTCGACCACGCGAACTTCAAGTGGGATCTCGAGCAGTGGTCCCGGGGCGGTCCGGTCGCGGTGAGCGCACCCGGAACCCTGACGAGATATGGTTCGGCACTTCGGGATCCGGTCGGGCCCATCCATTGGGCGGGGACCGAGACGGCCGACTTCTGGACCGGCTACATGGACGGCGCGGTCCGTTCCGGGCAACGCGCGGCACGCGAGGTACTCGCCGGGCTCCGCTGACCGCACCTCCCTGTCCCCCACACCGATCACGAAAGCGATCTCCATGGCGCGCATGCCGGTCGAGAGACGGCGAGAACTGTTACTGGAAGCCGCATTCCGGGTGATCGCCCGGCACGGTGTCGACGGCGCCACCACGCGGGCGATCTGCACCGAGGCCGGGATGACACTCTCGACCTTCCACTACGTGTTCGACTCGCGCGACGATCTCCTCGCCGCCCTGGTGCGTCGTGGCACCGACTCCGAACTGGCGGCGATCGCGCACGCGCTGAGCGAGGCGACCGCGCATCCCCACGAAGGGGTCGAAGGACTACGGAACATCCTGCGCGAGAGCCTTTTCGGCTATGTCGACGGGGTGGTGGCCGATCCCGAGCGCGAACAGGCGATGATCTCGCTCAATCAGTACGCCCGACAGCGGGCCGGACTCGCGCCGCTGGGCAGCGAGATGTACTACCGCTACTACGAAGCGATCGCGTACGGGCTGGCGACGGGAGCCCAGCTGACGGGGGTCGTGTGGGCCGAACCCGTCGACGAGCTCGCACCCCTCGTCGTCGCCGCCACCGACGGAATCACGTTGGCGTATCTCAATACTCGCGACGTCGTGTTGTGCCGCCGGATCGCCGAGGCCACGGTCACGATGCTGCTGACACACGTGGTGCCGTCTCCGGCGCTGTCACCGCCGGGGAACTGATCACCGGTCACATCGCCGGGTTCATCGGGACATCCGGCACCGTCCTCGTCGATTGACCGATCGAATCGGTCATTACGCCCAAACGAGGGACGAACCGGACGGATAATCTGACGCATCAGCCTTCGCCGACGCCGAGGAAACGACATGAAACTGCTCCGACTTGCCCTCCTGACCGTCGCGGCGATCGCGGCGCTCACCATCACCGCATCCACCGCGCACGGCGCGCCCACCACCGGCGCCCCCACCCAACGCACCGTGGCATCGATCGACGGCCGGTCGATCACCTCGATACTCACCAACGCCACCTTCGTCAGCGCACCGGGCGGCGGACTGTCGGTGGTCGACCGCAACGGCCGCGTGATCGATCGCATCGCATCGTCGATTCCGCTCAACGGCATCGCGATCCCGATGCGCGCCGTGGTGAGCGAAGACCGGACGACCGCGGTGTTCACCCCGCTCATCACACCGCAGGCCAAGGAACTGATCGGCAGGGGCATGCATCCGGCGGCCAGCAAGAAGGACCGCGCCTACCAGAGCATGATCGGGCACATCAACAACGGATGGAACCGGGGCGGCGGCGTCGCGACCGCCGTCGGCGCGATCGTCGGCCTGATCGTCGGGTGCCTGTTCATCGTCGGCTGCATCTGGGGTGCCGGAGTGGGTGCGGCGATCGGCGCGGTCGTCGGCATAAACGGGGGCGACCCACAGGCCGGGCAGGCGATCCTGAACTGGATCAACACGCCCTGACGGCGCTCGTCAGTACAACCGCGCCCGCATCAGGGTCACGTTGTACTCCGTCCACGTCGACATCGTGAAGTAGAGGTCCCCTCCGCTCGACCACGGATGCAGGAATCCGCCGTAGAGCTGGGCGTATCGGGCGGAGTGCACGAGGTCGGCGGGTTCGGACCACAGACCCTGCGGTGACCGTGCGGTACGCAGCACGATCGCCTGCCGCAGCCCGTCGAGGTAACTCAGTTGCCAACGCTGCGACGCGGCGTCGTAGCGAGCGGAGATCTCGCCGGCCGGCCCACC
Organism: Gordonia sp. NPDC003424; assembly: GCF_053588655.1. Lineage (NCBI taxonomy): Bacteria > Bacillati > Actinomycetota > Actinomycetes > Mycobacteriales > Gordoniaceae > Gordonia > Gordonia sp. NPDC003424. The sequence continues at coordinate 27,786 of NZ_JBSFQJ010000028.1, read as the reverse complement.
GAACAGCACCGACGCGACGTTGCCGTCACGGGCGGGAACCCAGCGACCGTCACGCCAGTACTGGTAGGCGGTCTTGTTGAGGACGCTGTCCTTGGGCACGCGAGCGAGACCGATCGACCCGAGCCGCGAGTTGGGCGTTCCGAACATGTAGACGTAGTCACCCTGCGGCACCATCGACGACACCTGGAACTGACTGGTGCCGAAGATGTTGTCCCACCGGGCATACGAGTCCTTGGTCCAGGTCGATCCCCCGTCGTCGGAGTACGCCAGCCCACCGTAGTTGGTCAGCCACACCCCGGGGATGGGTCCCCAGGTGCGCACCGACATGTAGCTCATGTACTGGCGGTTGCCGACCGCGAAACCCGACGTGGGAATCGTCGTCATCTCGATGTGGTCGATGTGCCTGGCCGAGATGACCTGGGCCGCATGACACCTGCTGTCCTGCACCATGGTGTCGATCGACATCCCGTCGGCGAGCTTGCGATCCGAACTGAACCCGAGGATGTTGCTGCGCCAGTCGCGGCCGTTCGCGCCCGGCGGCATGAAACCCTTGCCGAAGGTGTCGCCGAACGCGACGGCGACCTTGTCGGGCGCGGCTTCCCACATGATGCCCAGATCGGTGCCCTGCACCTGCCAGCGTTTGTCGGTGCGACTCGTCGACCCCTTGCCGGTCAGCGTCGACACGTAGTCGACACCGCCGACTCGGGGCGGCGCGGGTTTGGGCGACACCGGGGCCGGGGCGAATCCGGGCCGCTGCGCCGGCGGTGGCGGCGGCAGCGGTGCCGGATTCGGATTCGGTATCGGGATCGGGATGTCCTTCGGCGCCGGGTCCAGGGTGATCTTCGGGAACTGGATCGAGAGCGCGGGCCCGTTCGACGGCTTGGGCGGGTCGGTGAGGTCTGGGCACGGATCGGTACACGGCTTCTTCGGCGGCAGCTCGGACGGGATCCGCACCGGCGGTGCGGGCGCCGGCTCCGGCATCGGCACCGGAACGATCCGCGGATACGGCAGCGGGATACCGATGTGGTCGGGCAGCTTCGGAATCAGGTCCCGCGGATCGAACGGTTTGGGCTTCGGCGGCGCGTCGGCCTCACACCCCGAGCTCGGCAGCCACGACGGCTGGGCGTGACCGATCGCGGGTGTGACGGCCGACAGCGCGCCCGCGGCCATCACGACGGCCACCACAAGCCGGCTCCCGGAACGCGCAATCATCGTCGTCGACTCCTCGGTGATCGATTTCGAGGACGATATCACCTACGGCGCAACCGAAGCGGCCTCAACGCGGTGTTTGCGGTGCCGTCACTGCCGCGGGTTGCCGCTGCCGATCAGGCGTTGCCCTGCGACCACTGCGCCCACGGGATGTTCCAGTCGCCGAGGCCGTCGACGCCCGACAGCGTGCCGCCTGCCGTGTTCTTCACGACGACCGGGTCGCCGCGCAGCGTGTTGTGCATGACCCACAGCGCGTCGTCGGGACTCAGATTGAGGCATCCGTGGCTCGTGTTGGTGTTGCCCTGCGCCCACACCGACCACGGCGCGGAGTGAAAGAAGATGCCGCTGTAGCTCATTCGGGTCGCGTAATCGACCGGGGTGCGGTAGCCGTCGGCCGAGTTGATCGGGACGCCGTAGGTGGACGAGTCCATGATGATGTGGTCGTGCTTGTCGGAGACGAGGTAGACGCCGTTGTCGGTTTCGGTGCCCGGCTTGCCCATCGACGTCGGCATGCTGCGGATGACCTGTCCCCCACGATCGAACGTGACCTGCTTGGTGCGGTCGTCGGCGGTGATGATCATCGACCGGCCGATGGTGAAGTTGGTCGCCACGTTCTCCTGGCCGAACAGTCCGTCACCGAGGTCGATGCCGTAGGTGTTCACCGCGACGTTGACCTTGGTTCCCGGCGCCCACCAGCTTTCCGGGCGCCAGCGCACCTCGGAGTCGCTGATCCAGTAGAACGCCCCCTGGACCGGCGGGTCGGTGGTGATCCGGATGGCATCCTGGGCGGCCCGGCGATTCGGAATCGGTTCGTCGAACTTGATCGCCACCGGCTGGCCGACGCCGACCGTCTCGCGCGGCGACGGCGTCAGGTAGGCCTGTGTGAGGTTGTTCGGTGCCCGCGTGGTGAACGAGACCCGCTTGGTGCTCTTGCCACCGATACCGACCGCGTCCGCCTGCAGTGTGTACGTGCGGTTGTAACCCAGGGGCTCGGCACTGATCCAGGTGGTGCCGTCGTCGGAGAGCTCGCCCTTGATGGCGGTGCCGTCGATCTTGTCGATCCGCACCGCGGTGATCGACCCCTCGCTGGAGCGGACGGTGATCGGGGCGCCGGGCTGGATTCCGACGGCCTTGTCGACGAGGGGCCGGTTCGCCCACTCGGTGATCGCCACTCCCGGCTTGAGCATGTCCTCGAACAGGTTGGAGCTCTGGACGTTCTCCGAATAACTCGGCTTCTCGGTGCACGAGGTGACCGTTCCGATGATCGCGATGAGAATGACGAGAATCGCCGGCCGTGTGCGCCGCATGTTCCTCCAACCAGTTGCCGCCGCGGTGTCGCGACCAGTGTACGAGAAATACCGTTCGACCGGATTGTCCGACTCCGACCGCCCCGCACGAGAAAAGACGCCCCGCGGTGCGGAGCGTCCTTCTTCTGTGATGTGCGCCATCAGGGACTCGAACCCCGAACCCGCTGATTAAGAGTCAGCTGCTCTGCCAATTGAGCTAATGGCGCTTGGCGAACCGAGAGGCAACATTACATGACACGTGGCCGAAGAGTGAAATCGGCTGGTCAGCGACGTTTTCGTCCCGGCCCGAACTCCTTCTAGGCGTTACCCTTCTGCCACACCGCCCACGGCACATTCCAGTCGCCGAGGCCGTCGTCGCCCGGAAGCACCGGTCCCACAGTGTTTTTCGCGATGACGACGTCTCCCCGCAAGGACTTGCCGAGGAACCACTCGGCGTTGTCCGGGCTCACGTTGAGGCAGCCGTTGCTGACGTCGTCGTAGCCCTGGTCACCCAGCGACCATGGAGCTGAGTGGACATAGATGCCGCTGAACGAGATTCGCGTGGCGTCGTACACGGTCTCGCGGTAGCCGCCCGGTGAGCTGACCGGGACACCGTAGGTCGATGAGTCCATGATCACGCTCGGCGCCCGCTCCGCGACGATGTAGATGCCGTTGTTGGTGGGCGTCGAATCCTTGCCCATCGAGGTCGGCATCGTCCGTACGACCTTGCCGTCGATCGACACGGTGATCTGGTGTGTCTTGTCGTCGGCGACCGAGACCATGCTGCGGCCGACGGTGAAGTTCGTCGACAAGTTGTTGTCGCCGTACACGCCGTCGCCGAGATCGATGCCCTTGGTGTTCACCGCGACGTGCACCTTGGTGCCCGGCGCCCAGAAGTGCTCCGGCCGCCACCGCACCATGCTGTCGTTGAGCCAGTAGAACGCACCCTCCACGGGTGGGTCGGTGGTCACCTTGATCGCGTTCTGCGCGTTGAGTTTGTCGGTGATCGGGGTGTCGAAGTTGATGGCGACGGGCTGGCCGATGCCGACCGTCTCCCCGTCCTCGGTGATCGACGACGCGTCGGCCAGCGAATCGGCCGACGCGGTGGTGAACCCGATCTTGCTGGCGCCGCTGCCGTCGATGCCGCGGGCAGCCGCGGTCAGCGTGTAGTCCTCGCCGAAATCGAGGGCCTGCTTGGACACCCAGGTCGACCCGTCCGCCGACGTGGTTCCGGGCACCGGGCCGTCGGGTCCGGACACCACCACCGACGACAGACTGCCGTCGCGTGCGGTCACGGTGATCGGGGCGCCGGGCATGACGCCCACGGCATTGTCGGTCATCGGCTTGTCACGCCACCCGGTGACCGAGATCGTCGGCTGCGCCAACGAATCCAGGCTCGGCGCGTTGCTCACCTGATCGGAGTAGCTCGGCGATGCCGAGCAACCGGCGATCGCGCTCGCCGCGACACCGATCATCGCAACGGCGACGGCACCTTGCCGTCGCCGATTCTTCGTCGTTGTGTCCTTCACCGTCACCGCACTATCTTTCGCACCACCAGAAACACCACCACCGCGCCGACACCGGCGAGGGTGTACTTGACCGCCGGCTGGTTGAGGGTCGCGAGCACCTTGTGCTTCGCATCGTCGGCCAGACGCTGCGGATTTGCGCGGTCGGCCAGCTGGTCGAGAGTCTTGGCCAGGTCCTCACGCGCCTGCGCGATCTCCTGCTCGATGCGTTCGGTATCCCCGGCCACGTCGTTCCTCCCAGCTTGGTTCGGCAAGTCGGCTGACCCGCGTTTTCAACCACTCGAGCCTACGGCATTGTAGGCCGGACACCGTGATGTGCAGGGCGTTCGGCGCGCGGCGAGAATCGGTGAGAATCGCCCGATCCGGACATTTCGCGCCGTGACGCGGCATCTGCCCCACAGTGTCATCGACTAGCCTGGCTCGTATGCCAACCACCACGCGGTTGTCCGCCGGAGATCGTGCACCCGCCTTCACCCTTCCGGATGCGCAGGGCAACGACGTTTCCCTCGCCGATTACGCAGGCCGGAAGGTCATCGTGTACTTCTATCCCGCTGCGTCGACGCCGGGATGCACCAAGCAGGCGTGTGATTTCCGTGACAATCTCGCCGAACTGAACGACGCGGGCATCGACGTGATCGGTATCTCCCCCGACAAGCCGGCGAAGCTGCAGAAATTCATCGACGCCGAGGGGCTGACCTTCCCGCTGCTGAGCGACCCCGAGAAGAAGGTGCTCACCGCGTGGGGCGCGTTCGGCGAGAAGACGATGTACGGCAAGACCGTCACCGGCGTCATCCGCTCGACGTTCCTGGTCGACGCCGACGGCACCATCGAGGTCGCGCAGTACAACGTGCGGGCGACCGGACACGTGGCGAAACTCCGGCGCGACCTCTCGGTGTGACCGGGACCCGCAGTGACCACGCCGACGTCCGTGCAACGCGCCGAGCCGCTTCTGCCCCGTAAGCGACCGACGCAGGAACGCAGCAAGAAGAAGTTCTCCGCGATGCTCACCGCGGCGCGCGAGTTGCTCATCGAGGTCGGCTTCGAATCGCTGACCTGCGAGGAGATCGCCTCCCGCGCAGAGGTTCCCATCGGCACGCTGTATCAGTACTTCGCCAACAAGTACGTCATCGTGTGCGAGCTCGACCGGCAGGACACCGTGGATGTCCGCGAAGAACTCGCCGCGTTCTCCTCCGAGATCCCGTCGCTGGACTGGCCGCATCTGCTCGAGAAGTTCCTCGACCATCTCGCCGCGCTGTGGCGCGACGACCCGTCGCGGCGCGCGGTGTGGCTGGCGGTGCAGTCGACACCGGCCACCCGGGCGACCGCGTCACAGAACGAACGGGTGCTCGCCGATCAGGTCACGCACATCCTGGCGCCGCTCACCCCGACGCAGCGTGAACGCCGCGAGATGATGTCGCAGGTACTGGTCCACACGGCCTATTCGGTGCTGAGTTTCTCCGTGCAGGACAGCCACGACCACGACCTCACCGTGGCCGAACTCAAGCGCATGCTCGCCGGGTATCTCCTGCTCGAGGAGACCACCGCCGAGGCCGAGGAGGCCGCCGAGGCCTGACCAGACAGTTCTTCCGCCGGTTGTCGGTTCTTCCCCCCTTTGCAGGTGGGGGATGACCGAACTCCCGGCGGAAGAACTGTTGACCGTTAGTGACCCTCGAGGATCGCCACCGCGGCGGCGGTGTCGCCGTCGTGGGTCAGCGAGATGTGCAGGCGGGTGTCGGCGAGGATCTCCCCGATCTCCCCGGCCAACCGGATCGCGGGGCGACCCCAGTTGTCCGTCACCACCTCGATGTCGCTGTGGCGGATCAGCGGCAGCAGCGGCGACCGCGAGAAGCGGCTCACCGACCACGCCTTGACCACGGCCTCCTTGGCGGCCCACCGCGCGGCCAGGTGACGGGCCTCGTCACCTGTGCCGGCGGCGGCGTCGCGACGTTCGCGGGTGGTGAACCGATCCCCGAACGTCGTTCCCGGCTGTTTCAACTGATCGGCGAACTCCGGGATCGACACGATGTCGATGCCCACGCCCAACACACTCATCTTCTGTTCTGACTCCGACTTCACAGACCCCGGTTGCACTGTCCCCTGCGTCACTCTGCCACACCTGCCCGGCCGTAGCTGCCGTCCGCGGCAAGCCGCACCGACGGATTGAGCAGCAAGCTGGCCTCGGCGTCGTGCTCGTCGACCGACGCATCGAAGCGACGGTTCGGCGGCCGCTTGTAGGCTGCCTCCACACCGCACATGGCCTCGAGCAGACGCTGGCTGCCCTTGCGGGCCCGCTCCGTCGAGACGCGCCGGTACTCCTGCGCCTCTGTCTCGTCCAGGGTTGCCACGAAGGCCTCCGGATGGACGACGGCGATCAGACCCGACACGTGACCGAAACCGAGGCTGGTCAGCAGACCCGCCTTGAGCGGGAAGCGCTCGCCGAAATTCAGGGTCTCGCGCGCCCACACCAGGTGCGGGTACTCCCGCATCTTTTCGTCGATGCAGTCGAGGCTGCGGTTCGGCGGGATGACGCCGTCGCGCAACACCTGGCACAGACCGATCAGCTGGAAGGCGGCCGCACCGCCCTTGGCATGGCCGGTGAGCGACTTCTGCGACACCACGAACAGCGGGGCACCGTCACCGCGGCCGATCGCCGAGGCGAGCCGCTCGTGCAGCTCCGACTCGTTGGGATCGTTGGCCTTGGTGGAGGTGTCGTGCTTGGAGATCACCGCGACGTCGTCGGCACTGACACCGAGCGCGTTGAGCGCGAGCGCCATCGGCGAGTCCTGCGCACCGCGGGCAGCACCCAGCGCACCCAGGCCGGGGGCCGGGATGGAGGTGTGCACACCGTCGCCGAAGCTCTGTGCCCAGGCGACGACGCCGAGGACCGGCAGGCCCATCTGTGCGGCCACGTCACCGCGGGCGAGCAGAATGGTTCCGCCACCGGCCGATTCGACGAAGCCACCGCGACGGCGGTCGTTGGCCCGCGAGAAGCGGCGTTCGTCGATGCCGCGTGCGGTCATCTTGGCCGACTCGGCGGTCGCGGACATGTCACCGAATCCGACGATGCCCTCGATGCCGAGGTCGTCGAAGCCGCCGGCCACCGCGAACAGTGCCTTGCCGAGGCGGATCTTGTCGACGCCCTCCTCGACCGAGACCGCCGCCGTGGCACAGGCCGCCACCGGGTGGATCATCGCGCCGTAGCTACCGACATACGACTGGACGACGTGTGCCGCAACGACGTTGGGCAGCGCCTCCTGCAGGATGTCGTTGGCCTTGGACTCGCCGAGCAGCGTGTTGATGTACAGCTCGCGCATCGACGTCATGCCGCCCATACCGGTGCCCTGGGTGTTGGCCACCAGGCCGGGGTGCACCCACCGCATCAGTTCACTCGGGGTGAAGCCCGAGGTGAGGAATGCGTCGACGGTCGCGACCAGGTTCCACAGGGCGACCCGGTCGATCGACTCGGCCATGTCGGGCGACACGCCCCAGCGGGTCGGGTCGAAGCCGGTCGGGATCTGACCGCCGACAGTGCGCGACATCGAGAACTGCCGGGGAACCCGGATTTCCGTGCCGGACAGGCGCGTGACCTGCCAGTCGCCGGTCTCCTCGTTCGCGACCACGCGGGTCTTCTCCGGGTTCGACGCGGCGAACGCCCGGGCCTCGGCCTCGGAGCTCACGGTGAAGGTGAGGTCCTCGTCGAGGAAGACGGAGGTGAGCAGTGGCGCGGTGTTGTTCACCATCGCACCCTCGTCCGCGTAGCGGCGGATACCGCAGCGGGACACGACCTCGTCGTGGTAGCGCTCGGCGATCTCGCTCTCCGGCACCAGGTCACCGCTCTCGGTGTCATACCAGCCGGCCTTGGGCGCGGTGTCCCAGTGGATCAGGCCGGTGTTCCACGCCAGCTCCACAACACCTGCGGCCGAGAGCTTTTCGTCGACCTCCATCTCGAAGCGGGTACGCGACGAACCGTAGGGTCCGAGCTCACCGGCACCGACGATGACCACCAGGTCCTCCGGGCGGGCGTCGATCGACGGCCAGGCCGGGGTGTTGTTGGACTTCGGTGCCCGCGCCGGCGGCGGCAGTGCCGCGACGGTCTCGACGGCTTCCTCGGCCTCGTCGGTGGCGTCGGCGGCGGCCTCGGCGGCCGCGGCACCGAGTGCCTTGAGGTCGATCGACGGATCGAGTCCGCCGGTGAAGTCGGCGACGACCGGCTTGGTGCGTGCCGCCTCGCGCTGCTCCGGGGCGCACAGGCCCAGGAGGTTGGCCGCCATCTCGTCGGTGCTCCAGGTGCGCACACCCGCTGCCTCGACGGCGGTGACCATCCCGTCGTTGTGGCCCATCAGACCGGTGCCGCGGACCCAGCCGATGAGGGCGTGCGCCAGCGTGGTCTTGCTGCCCCACGAGTCCTCGGCACCCCAGCGGGTGACGAGCGCGTCGAGGGCGGCCTTGGACTCGCCGTAGGCACCGTCACCGCCGAACATGCCGCGGTTCGGGGAACCGGGCAGCACGACGTGGACGCGGGACGCGATGTCGTGATCGGAGCGCAGATCGCCGAGTCCGGCGATCAGCCGCTCCACCGACCACAGCAGCACCTTCATCTCCAGTTCGGCGCGACCGCCGGCGTCGGTGAGGTCACCGGCCACCCGCGGGGCGGCGAACGGGAACAGCATGGTCGGCTTCATCGCCGGCTTGACCACCGCCGTGGTGCCACCCAGGTTCTCGGTCTGCTCGGCACCGATCCACTCGACCAGGTCGTCGACGTCGGTGTAGGACGCCATGTTGGCCGGCGCCACCCACAACGCCGCGTCGTGGCGGGCGTTCTCGCGGTAGAGCTTCTTGTACAGGGCCAGCTTGGCGGAATCCAGCCGCGACGTCGTCGCGACAACCGTCGCGCCGCCCGCGAGGAGGCCACCGATGACCCCGGCCGCGATCGAACCCTTGCCGGCACCGGTGACGACGGCGATCTGATCGGACCACTCACCGACGCCGGGCTCCTCGGCCGCTTGCGCGATGGACCCGAAGATGCGTGCGTGAACGGCGTTTCCGGAGGCCAGCGACTTGCCCTGCCACCAGGTGGCGTGCTGGGAGACGGTGTGTCCGGCACCCTCGAAGCGGGAGACGACGTCCTCGAAATCGACGTCGAGTTCCTGCTCGTCGGTCAGCCAGATACGGACCAGGTCCTCGCGGGAGGTGGCCCACCGGTCGTCGACGAGAACCACCTTGGCGGGATCGAAGGCCGGGGCGACGGTCCGTGCCCAGTCGGAGCCGAGTTCGGCGCTGACCAGCTCGGCGACAACGGCGTTCGGGTCCTCGGCGACCTCGGCGGTCTGCGCCACATCGGCCAGGCCGAGCTTCTCGAGCACGGTGTAGGCGGCCGAGGCGAGCGCTCCGGAGCGACCGGTCAGTGCCTCGGTGAACTCGCCCAGGGCGGCCGCGTCCACGGTCCCGCCGGCTCCGCCGTCGGCGGCGGGCTTGGCGACCGAGATGCCGCGGCCGGCGCCGACCGAGGTCACCGCACGGTCGATCAGGGCGTCGAGCGCGTCGGCGTTGGCCAGCGGGCCCTCGAGCAGGTTGCCGAGATCCTCACCACGGACACTGGCACCTTCACGGGTGCCGAGCGCGAGGGCGACGACGGTGTGCAGACCCCAGCCGGGGCCGAGCTGCCACACACCGGTGACGCGATCGGTGATGTAGGACTGGCGCTTGCCCACCGGGCCGAGCACCTTACGGACCTGATCGCCGACGGCGTCGGTGAGCACCGGGCCGAGCGGCTTGTAGCCGCGCGCCAGGGTCGACACGGTCGACGCCAGGGCGTTCATGTCGGCTTCGGCGGCACCGTCGATGGCGCCGAGGCCGAGCTCACCGCCGATGTCGAGGAGCAGCTGGTTGCGGCGTGAGGACACACCGTCGCAGAGCGCCTCGATCGTGTCGGCGGAACCGATCTGGTCGGTCCGCATCTTGGTCCACAGCGCGATCACCGACTTGACCGCATCGGCAGGTCCGAACGCGATGTCGTCCGGGCGCGGTCCGGCGGCTGCCGCCGGAACCGGTGCCGGTGCGGCGGCCGGTGCCGCGGCGGCCGCGGCGGGCGCAGCTGCCTCGGCAGCGGGAGCCGCAGCGGACTCGTCGGCTTCGTCCTCGGGCTCCGGTCCGGAGTCCTTGGCGAGGATGACGTCGGTATCGCGCTCCACGTTGACCACCTCGGTGGTGGCCGATGCGTAGTCGTCGAGCTTGAGGGTGTTGGTCGCGAGGCCGGAGAGGGTCGGTGCGCCCTTCAGGCCGATCTCGACGAATCGCTGGATGCCGAGGCCGTCGCGCTCGGTGCCGGCGAACAGCAGCTCTTGGGTCTCGATCCACCGGACCGGGCTGGCGAACTGCCAGGCCAGCAGCTCGATGAGAACCACGCGAAGCAGGTCGCTCGGCTTGGCCTCCCACGAATCCCAGTCGGCCAGAACCTCATTCAGCGGATCCGACGGGACGAGGGCGGCGATCTCCTCGACGAACGGGCGCTCGAGGTTGAACAGACGGGGCACCAGGTTCGGGATGTAGCGACCGACGAGGATCTCCGGGTCGATCTGCTCGGGCAGCAGTTCGCCGAGCTTGGCGCGGAACTCCGGAACGCCGGCACGCAGCACGGTGGAGTGGAACGGGACGTCGATGCCGGGCACCAGGATGAACGACCGCTTTCCGCCGAACTCCAGGCGGCGACGCTCGATCTCGTCCTCGAGAAGTTCGAGACCGCGGACGGTGCCGGCGATGGCGTACTGCGAGCCCAGGAGGTTGAGGTTGACCACCTCCAGGAACTCGCCGGCCTCCTCGCCGACCGAGTTGACGAAGTCGGTGACGTCCTCGTCGGCCAGACCGAACTGGCTCGGGCGGATGGCGGCCATACGATAGTCGCTGCGGCCCTTGGCATCTCGCGGAACGAGATGGTGCATGGCCGATCCGCGCTGGAACACGACCTCGAGCACCGCCTCGAGCGGCAGCACTCCGGCGCACGCGGCGAGCGCGTTGTACTCACCGACGGAGTGACCGCAGGTGATCGCACCCTCGACGAAGCCACCGGCCTCCTTGAGCTCGGCGATCTGCGCGACACCGAGCGTCGCCATGGCGACCTGGGTGAACTGCGTCAGGTACAGCACGCCGTCCGGGTGGTGGTAGGTCTCGCCGTTGGCGACCAGGGTGGTCGGGTTGTCGCGAACCACCGCCAGGATCGAGAAGCCGAGCGCGGCGCGGGTGTGCTTGTCGGCGCGGTCCCAGATCTCGCGCGCGGCCTTCGACCGCGAGCGGGCGTCGAGCCCCATGCCCTTGCTTTGGATGCCCTGACCCGGGAATGCGTAGACGGTACGCGGCGCGGCGAGCAGGCCGGTCGCGGCCATCACCAGATTGTCGCCGACCTTGGCGGTCACCTCGAGCACCTCACGGCCGGCGTCGAGCCCGACGCGGTCGACGCGGACGGTGATCGCATCGCCGGTGCGCACCATCCCGAGGTAACGGGCGGTCCAGCCGAGCAGCGGGCGCGGCGACGGGATCGGGTGCTTGCTGTCGGTGGCGGTGGCGACCTGCTGGGCCGCGGCCGAGAGCCACATGCCGTGCACGATCGGGTCGCCCAGGCCGGCCAGCTTCGCGGCGTTCGCGTCGACGTGGATGGGGTTGCGGTCACCGGACACCGCGGCGAAGCCGTTCATCCGGCTCGGGGCGGTGATGGTGGCCTGCCGCACCAGCTTGCGGGTTGCCGACTGCTCGGAGTCGGCCGCCCCGCCGGCACGCGCCGGGTCGGCCAGTTCCACCGAGCCGAGGCGTCCGCGGATGGCGAAGCGCTCGTCGAGGGTGGCGATCGGGCCGTCCGGCCCGGCCACCTCGACGCTGACCTCGACAACCCGGCCGACCTCGGCGTCAAACACGTTGCCGCACTTGGCGGTCACGGTGAGTTCGGTTGCCACAGCAGGGATCTCGCCGACGACCTTGATCACGTGGTCGAGGTGGACGAGGTCGAGCAGACCTTCCACGACCGGCTGGCCGTCAGCGGTGCGGGCCGCACCGATGACGCTGAAGACGCTCGGCCAGGAGGCGCCGACGAGGGTGTCGGGCACCGCGAAGCCGAACGGCTCGGACGGCGTGGTCGGACGCAGATGCGACGGCATGGTGTAACCGGTAACCGCGGCATGGTCGGCGACACTGTCGGGGTCCCACGCGACGGTGGTGACCGAGACGCCGTCGGAGACCTCGGCGAGGCTGCCGCCCGCGGCGACGGTGAGGATCTCGCGCATCGCCTGGCTGGCCTCGTCGATGCCGACGCGCGGGGCACCGCCGTCGCGCAGGGTGGCATCGGTGTGCAGCGGGATGCGCACGGTGGCACCGGAGATCGGGGTCACCAGATCGAAGCGGTTCTCGCCGGTCTTCTCCAGCACCGAACCGGTGGGCTCGTGCTCGGCGCGATCGGCGTCGACGAGCTGCCACTTGTCGCGATCACCAAGCAGGACAATGGGATTGCGGACGATACGGCCCACCCACTCGACGTCGTCGGCCTCGATGACGGAGACCAGCTCGCCCGAGGAGCCGACCAGATCGGTCTGCTTGCGGGTCTCGACGGCGACCGCTTCGGTGCCGGCGCTCGCCAGATCGGTGACGACCTGCGCCTCGAACCGGTCGAGCAGTTCCCCGACGGGCTCGTCGACGCGGGTGATCCCGGCGACGGCGACGGTGCCGGGGATGATGCACACGGCATCGGCGGGATAGCGGGCGTCGTGGGCCTGCCAGAGGGAGTCACTGCGCCACCAGCGGCGCACGTCCTTGTCGACGACCGGCACGAAGTTGACCGGCTTGCCCGGGGTGCGGCACAGCTCGAGGAAGAACGAGATGTCGGCAGGATGCAGGACATCGGTCTCGATCTCGGGATACACCGAACCGAGGGCGTCGATCGCCGCATGCGGGTCGTCGGCGCTCGCGATCGAACCGAACATGGTGGGGATCTGACCCGAGTCGACCGGGCTCATGCGGGCCTCGGTGCGCTGCAGCATGTCGATGAAGCGCTGCTGCCAGGTGATGTCGGCCCACGGGTACTGATCGCCGTCGGCGCTGCCGACGGTGAGGGTGGCGTAACGGTCGAGCCACTCCCGGTAGGTCATCTCGGCGACGTCACCGAAGTACGGCTTGGCGGTGGCGGCCATCGCGGCGATGATCTCGTCGCGGCGCTCGGCGACGGCGTCGGCATCACCGGCGACCTCGTCGAGGATGCGGCCGCAGCGCGAGGCGGTGTTGTCGATCTCGTGGATGTCGGCGCCGAGCTGGCTGCGCCCCGACGCCATGCCGGCGGTGGCGTGACCGGCGCCGATCCACTCGTCGCACCCTTCGGTGTCGACCAGCAGCTGCTTGACCTCGGGAGCGGTGGTCGCCTCCTTGGTGGCCATGGCAGCGGTGCCGACCAGGATGCCGTCCAGCGGCATCGACGGGTATCCGTACGCCGACGACCATGCGCCGGTGAGGTATTCGCTGGCACGCTCGGGGGTGCCGATGCCGCCGCCGACGGCGATGACCACGTTCGGGCGCGCCCGCAGTTCACCGTAGGTGGCCAGCAGCAGGTCGTCGAGGTCCTCCCACGAATGGTGGCCACCGGCGCGGCCACCCTCGATCTGCACGATGACCGGATGATGCGGGACCTCGGCGGCGATACGGATCACCGCGCGGATCTGCTCGACGGTGCCCGGCTTGAAGGCGACGTAGCGGAGCCCGGCGTCGACGAACTCATCGACGAGGGCGACGGCGTCCTCGAGCTCCGGGATGCCGGCCGAGACCACCACGCCGTCGAGCGGGGCGCCCTGCGCGCGGGCCTTCTGCACGAGGCGCTTGCCGCCGAGCTGCAGCTTCCACAGGTACGGGTCGAGGAACAACGAGTTGAACTGGGCCTGACGGCCGTTGTCGAGCAGGTCGGTGAGCTTGGCGACGTTGTCGGCGAAGATCTGCTCGGTGACCTGGCCACCGCCGGCGAGCTCGGCCCAGTGGCCGGCGTTGGCGGCCGCGGCGACGATCGCCGGATCGACGGTGGTCGGGGTCATGCCGGCCAGCAGCATCGGCGAACGGCCGGTGAGACGGGTGAACGGGGTGTCGACGACGGTGCGGCCGTCGGGCAGCTCCACCAGGCGCGGCATGAACTCGGACCACATGCGGTCCACCTCGGGCACTCCGCCCGGGCTGAACAGGTTCCGCTGGCCGACACGCACCGCGGCGGGGATGAGGCCGACGCCCTGGCCGCGGACCAGCGACGAGGTCAGTCGGGTGGCGAGATCGCCCGGACCGAAGTCCAGAACCCACTTCGCACCGCCGGCGACGACTCCGTCGACGGTGGCGACCCAGTCGACGGGGTCGACGAGGATGTCTTTCGCGTGCTTGACGGCGACGTCACGGTCGATGCCGGCTTCGGCGGCCCACTGCCCCACCAGCTCCACGCCCTCGGCCATACCCGGGTGATGGAAGGCGGCGCTGACGTTGAGGTGATCGAACTTCGGCGCGAACGGCGCACCACCGGTGAGCTTCCGCTTGCGCTGATCGGCCTCGTCGGCGGCGATCCGCTCGCAGAGCGCGGTGAACGCGGAGAGGTGACGGGGCGCGCCCGACAGTGCCACCGAGCGGCGGCCGTTGCGGATGGCGATCACCGGCGCGGTCACCTGCTCGGCCTCGCTCAGGCCCGCGCGATACTCGGCCAGGATCTCCTCGATCCGGGCCGGGTCGGCGGTGATGGCGAGCATCGGGGTGCCCTCGGTGGTGGTCGCCAGTCCCCGGCGGCGCGCGATCAAGGTGCCTGCGGCACCGATCAGCTGCGCGATGGCGAGCAACAGACCCTGCCCCGATTCGGCGACGTTCCCCTCGATGCCGATGGCGTGGGTGGCGAGCGACCCCTGCGAGTGACCGATGACGGCCGTCGGGGCGATCTCGGTGGTGTCGAGACCCTGCTTCTTGAGCGCCTCGATCGCGGCCAGCTGGGTCAGCAGCACACCCGGGCCGGACAGCGTGAAGTCGGCGAGGTCGACCTCGGACGGGACGGGTTCACCGGCGTCGAGCGCGCGAACCCAGCTCAACGGGTGGAATCCGTCACCGCCGGCGACGGTGAGTCGATCGGCAACCGGCTCGATCATCTGCTCGGCAGCGGCGACGACGTCCGCGATCCGATGCTCGAGATCGGCGTCGACGACCAGCTCGGCAAGCGTCGGCAGCCACGCCGCGCCCTGACCGCCGAAGCTGATGGCATAGGGCTCGCCGGCAGCGAGACGATCGATCAGGGTGGGGCTGGGGCGGCCTGACTGTGCGGCGCCCTGTCCTCCGGATCGGAATTGGTCGACGGTCACGGGTTCTCCTCTGATCTCGACGGGTCCTGGGGGGAATGGCCCGTCGGGGTTGTGGGGCGGGGTCACAGGCGCCAAGAAGCGCCCGTTGGAGGTCTCTCGTACGGGGGTCGGCGTTCGGGGGTCGCCAGCGTGACGTCCGGGTGGCACACTGGACGAACACACCTGCCGCACAAGACTTTTGACGGCGTCTGGACTCATCTGCGGGTCCGGGGGTTCGGCGTGAACGTGCACCTATGATGACACAGGAAAATGAGGCTTTCCTCATGTTTTGAACTGACCGGTGGGTATACCCGTCGGTAACCTTGGAAGTAGTACAAGTGTTCACCGAACCACCCCGGTAAAGGGCTTTTAAACCACCTGTTGGGGACCGGTTTTCCCGGCCCGAATTCCGCCGAACGAGCGCTCGGGAAAACTGTTATAAAATTGTTATGTGATGTGCTGCACAGTGGTGTTGTCCGGCATGCCACACACCCCGCGACCACCGGGTTTGGCTGAGACGAGGTAGCACGCGAACTCGGCTCGGAAGTGCGATCTCGGCCGTGGTCGCGTCGTCGAAACGGCGTCCCCAGCGACCTCGTTCCGACCTCTTACGACGGCGCCGACACGCACCGACGACCGTGCGGTCCCGACACCTGCGTCAACTAGCCTTGGGCACCGTGGAGACCTGCAGAATCGCCGAGAGAACAGTCGTTTCGCACGATGTCGCCGTCGAGGGCCGGCTATCGGGTCGCGTCGCGGCGAGGGAGCGCTGAGGGCAATGGCGACGTGCATCTTCTGTGACATCGTGGCGGGCACCGCGCCGTCGCGAACGGTATTCAGCGACGACGACGTCGTCGCGTTCCTCGACATCCGCCCGGTCACCCGCGGACACACCCTGATCGTGCCGCGCTCGCACTCCGCCGGCCTGGCCGACCTCGATCCGGCTGTCGGCGGTGCGCTGTTCGCGGCCGGTCAGCGACTCGCCGCGGCCATGAAGCGCAGCACACTGGCCGCCGACGGCGTGAATCTGGTGGTCAATGACGGCCGCGCCGCCTTCCAGACGGTGTTCCACACGCACCTCCACGTCGTGCCGCGCCACGACGGCGACAAGCTGAGCTTCGCCAAAGGGCTCGTCGTGCGGCGTGACGCCAATCCCGACGAAACCGCCGACATCCTGCGCGCGGCGATGGAAATGTGGGAGCGATGATCCCGGCCGCCGCGGTGGAGGCGCTCCAACGCGCCGCCTGGGTGACCGTCTTCACCGGCGCGGGCATGTCGGCCGAGAGCGGGATCGCGACCTTCCGTGACAGCGAGACCGGCCTCTGGGAGCGATTCAGCCCGGGGGAACTCGCCTCACCCGAGGCATGGGCGCGCGATCCGGCCCTGGTGTGGGGCTGGTATCAGTGGCGGGCCCGGCTGGTCGCCGAGGCCCAGCCCAACGCCGGCCATCGCGCGCTCGCCGACCTCGCTGCCGACCGCACGGTCATGGTCGTGACGCAGAACGTCGACGACCTGCACGAACGCGCCGGCAGCAACGTGATCAGTCACCTCCACGGGAGCCTGTTCGCACCCCGCTGCAGCCACTGTGGGGTGCGATATCACGGCGTCGACGCCGAACCGGAGCGCGCGGTCGAGGAGCTTCGGGTGGACCCGCCCGCGTGTCCGGTCTGCCTCTCGGCGGTCCGGCCCGGAGTGGTGTGGTTCGGCGAGGCACTTCCCACCGATGCCTGGGAGCGGGCGGAGAGCGCCGTCGCCGGCAGCGATGTCCTGATCGTGGTCGGCACCAGCGGCATCGTGTATCCGGCCGCGGCGCTTCCCGAGCGCGCCGCGCGGCGTGGCATCCCGGTCATCGAGGTCAATCCCGACCCGTCGGCGCTCAGCGAGATCGCCACCTGCCGCATCGAGGCAGGCGCGGCCGTCGGACTCCCGGCGTTGCTGGATGCCGTGCGCGAAGCCTGACCCCGTCCACTGGGCGCCCTCCCGCGTCCACTGGGCGCCCTCGCATGTCGACTGGGTGCCCTCGCGCGTCCACTGGGCGCCCTCGCGCGTCGACTGGGCGCCCTCCCGCGTCGACGAGGTGCTACTCCCCCGCCCCGAGGTCGATCGGCTCCCAATGGGCACCCGACCCCGCGACCGCCGTCGCCTCCGGAGTCGCGACCGATCCCGGCTTGACGCCGCGCCGATCGAGGGCGGCCCACAGACCGTCGAGCGCCCGGTCCGGGTCGAGCTCGAACTCCGATTCACGCACCCGCCAGAACTGCCACCCGCAGCGCCGCAGTTCCCGTTCACGTTCCATGTCCGAGCGGGCCTGCTCCCCGGTCGTCCGGAACGCATCCCCGTCGCACTCGACGGCCATCCGGGCATCCGATCCGGTCACCACCAGATCGATCACCCGATTGTTCACCGTCACCGAGGGCACCACGTAGTACCCGCGCTCGGCCAGTCGGTTGAACACCCGTTGTTCGAACAGGCTCGAGAATGGTTGCTGCCGTTCGCTGTTCGACACATCGACGGGCATCGGCGCCAGCGACGCCCCCTGATTGGCGGTGACGAAGCCCAGCAGGGACCAGCGCAGGTCGCGCTCGCGCAGGTCGGACTGCGCGACGGAATGGAACAGCCACATCTGGTCCATGGCGCGGGAGGTGGCGACGTTGATGCGCCGTTGCGACTCGGCCCGGGTCAGCGGCGCGATCGAGGCGGCATCCGACACGACCATCGACAGCAGGATCACGTGGCGTTCGTCGCCCTGGAAGTCCGGTGGCGTGCCCACCCGCAACCGCCGGGCCCGCCAGTCGTCGTCGGAGATCGCCGCACGCAGGCGGTGGGTGATCTCGTCCACCTGCTTGCTGCCCTGTAGCGCGATGACCCCGAAATCCAATCCGTCGTAGGCGGAATCGTCGAGACACGATGTGATGGTGTCCACGATCGCGTCCGCCTCGCCGACGTTGATCAGCGACGCACCCTGCCCGGTGGCCGTACCGTCCACCGCGACCGACCGCAGCGGTGGAAGCCGATCGGCACCGAACTGCCGGACCGGGATGAGCGGTGCGCCGGCATAGAACTGCCGCGAGGAGAACTCGATGATCTCCGGCATCGACCGGAACTGTTCCCGCAACCGGATCAGGTGTCCGAATCGGCTGCGCAGCAACGAGAACAGACTCGAGCGCGGGGTCAACCCGTCGCGCAGATACGGTGGCAGATCCGGCAGGTGGGAGTCGATCTTGGCGAACGCGTCGTCGAGCGTGGTGCCGGTCAGTCCGTTGGGTGCACATTGCCGATCGTCGCCGACGACGATGACCCGCGGTGCGAGCCACAGCAGGAAGGAACTGGTGATGTCGGCCTGGCTCGCCTCGTCGACGATCACCACGTCGAAGGAATGCCGGACCGGCGCGACGGTCTCGGCGACCTGACTGATCGACATGATCCACGCCGGCACTGCAGCCTGCGCCTCCTGCATCGCCGCGCGCGCCGCGGACCGAAAACGATTGGCGTACTTGCCGGATCCCTTACCCAGGTTGATCATGTGGTCGCGGTAGGACTGCAACGCCTGCACTTCGGCGACCGTCATCCGCTCCAGACAGGCCCGCCATGCGTTCAGCGCGCACAGCCGGGTGGTGAATGCCGAGATGTCGGCCTCATGGGTGTCGAGTTCGCCCTGCAGGCGCATCTCCAGATCGGGATCGGAGCGTTCGACGGCCCAGGTGTGTGCGCGACGCCAGGCCCAGGCAGCGGTCACGTCGCGGAACCGGGCCGGCCATGCCGGGTCCTCGGGGGTGCCGTGCAGCAGGGTGTAGAACTCGGGCGCCTTGCTGCGTAGCCGGAGCGTCAGCAGGTCGAGCGAGGTCTGCGCCTCCAGCTCGGCGCGTGCGGTGTTCCACGCCCGGCGCGCCGCCTTGATCGACGCCGCGTCGGCGGTCGCCAGCGCCGCGACCAACGCGTCACCTTCCGGGGACGGACCGTGTTCGACCTCTGCCGAGATCCGGTAGGCCCACTTGGCGAGTTCGTGTTCGGCGATGACCGCATCGTTGGCGGCGGCGATCGCCCCCGCCTCGTGGGCGACCTCGGTCAGTTCCGCGACGCTGCGTGGCCGCGGACCGCCGGGGCTGATCGCCTCGAGTTCGTGGACGAGGCGATCGCGACCGTGCATCAGGTCCGAGATCCACGCGAGCTGTGCGTCGAGTTCCACCAGCCGACTCAGCTGAGCCGACCGCGAACCTGAATTATCCACCGGCACATGCAGATCCGCGAGGACCCGCTGCACCTGCGAGACCGCATCGAGGACGGCGAGGTGATCGGCGACCATGCGCAGGGAGGCTTCGTCGGTCGGTGGGCGCCCGTCGACCGTCGCGGCGACCCCACTCTCCTCGACGGCCCGCTGCTCGGCCGACCGCCGCAGGCGCCCACGCCATCTGCCCCCGGCGGCCAGCTGGTCTGCGGCCGCCCGGAACACGGCCTCGTCGCCCGGTCGTGCGCCGTCGACGATCACCAGGTGCGCCCCGAGTGCGCGATCACGGTCGGCGGCCTCGCCGATGATCGACGAGAGTCCCGTGACGCGCGACCACAGATGACCCGACTGACCGCCGAGGAGGCGATCGGCCATGTCCACCATGGTCGGCGGGAAGTCCGCAACGGTCGCGGACGCGATCCCGAGGTGCTCGCAGATCTCCCGGACCCGGACCAATCGGGGGCTCTCGACATCGTCGAGAATCGACAGCAGCGAACCGCTGCCGACCATCGGTTCGTGGGGTCGCGCGGCGATGCGCTCGCAGATGCGGTCGAGGTCGGTGGGCTCCGGCAGAAGCCCGCCGAGGTCGGGCAGTCGTTGCCCCATTCGGCTCGCGGAGTCGTCGGCGGTCTGGATGAGGTCGGTGAGTCGTTCCAGTTCGGCGAGGTCCAGTGGCGGGGCGATGCCCTCCAGCGGGCCGGGCAGCCAGCCGTGGCGGGCCGCATCATTGTTGCACTGCCGTACCACTTGAGCGGCGGTGCCGTGGTAGTCGCCGGCCACGTACTCATGGACCTCGGTCTCGGATTCCCTGGCCGTCCAGAGGTCCCGCAGCACCCGCTCACGCTTCGTGATGGACTGCTCGCGTTTCGCGGCGAGGTCCGCGATCTCGGCGGCCACCACACGCGGCTGATAGCTGGCCTTGCGTTGCGCGATGGCCTCGACCCCGGCAGCGGTCACATCGAAGTCGTCGCGGCCGACGTCGGCGATCGAAATGGTCAGATCCTGGAGTTCGGCCGGCAGCATGTCGCGCAACACGCGCAGCGCCTGCGCCTTCTCGCTGGTCACGAGCACGCGTTGGCCCTTGGCGAGCAGCGCCGCCGCGAGATTCGCGATCGTGTGGGTCTTCCCGGTTCCGGGCGGGCCCTCGACCACCACCCCACTGTCGACGCCGAGCTGTGCCAACACGTCTCGCTGTTCGACATTCGACGGCAGCGGATAGAGGACGTTACGCACCAGATCAGCCGCGGGCAGCGCACCCGATCGGGTCAGCGCGGCCAGGCGTTCGGGCGCCTCGATGGGTTCGACCAGCTGAGCGAGCCCGACGGGCGGTTCGGCGTCGCACGTCCGCAGGTCGGCGATGATGGCGTCGTAGAACCCGAGGGCCGCGGTGACGCCACGATGCCGCAGCACCAGGGCCGGGCGCATATCCACCGACAGCGTCACCGCGTCGTCGTCGACGACGATCTGTTTGCGCCAGGTGTCCATCAGGTCGGTGAACGGCGAGCCGAGGGGGCTGGGCAACTCGGCCAGTCGGCCGCGCGTCTTCACCGCCCCGGCGAGGTCGATCCCGGCGATCGGCGCCAGTAGGTAGGTGTCGTGCACCAACGGCGTCGCACCGGTGCCGAGCGTCACGCGAAGCACACCGGTGTCGGCGTCACGTTCGGCGACCACGTGCTGCGTCACCAGATGATCGCGGGCGATCGGGGCGTCGGAATCGACGCCGGTGACGGTGACGAGCGCGTTGGCCAGGACGAACTCGAGGTTCTCCGGGCTGTCGCCCAGGTCGTCGACGACCTGGGCGAGTATCGGGTACTTGTCGTGGTCCGGGTGAACTTCGAGGAGGATTTGGCCGGGCGTCACCCCCGCCTTGACCGGCAGCTGTGTCGACTTGCCGACCCAGACGACGGCGGGATGCGCGTCGACGTCGGTGACCACTTCCGAGCGGGACCGCACGATCTCACGGAGATACCCCAGGAGTCGAAGGACGCGGTCGTCGCCCGGTGTCGCGATCTCGTCGGCCATGCGTCGCAACGCTACCAACCCCGGACCGCGCCGGCGGGTACCTTTACTGTTGCGTCGCGGTGCGAAGTGCGGAATATCCGCCGTCGACGTAGTGGACGTTGGTGTAACCGAGGTCGGCGATCTGCTCGGCGATCACCGGGGCCTGCGATCGAACGGACACCACGGCGATCTCGGTGTCCGGGTCTCGCACCACGGGGAAGGTTCCCGACGGGGTCGGCGTGAAGCGCGCAGGCACGTCGATCGGATCCACGACGACGGCGACGCCGGGCACGCTGCCCTGATGTCGCATGACCTGCGGACGTGCGTCGACGATCACCGCGTGATCGTGTGCGCGGTGATCCACCGCATCGGCCGCTGTTATCGAATGCACCACTGACACTGGTGACTCACCTGTTCCCTGTAGCTCGGTTGTGTTCGGGGCTTGCGCCGCACGGGATTCCGCGCGATCGGACAAGCCGCGAGGATCGCGTGCCGGACGCGGTCCCATGGTGTCTGTCGGACACCCGACGATCCATGTTACGGATCGACATCAGTGGGACCAACTTGCCGACCTGCGATGCGCCGAAGACACAGAAAGACCACAGCCTCCGCTCGGTCTTCTCAGTCCCGATTCAGCCGTGCCTCAGCCGCGCCCGCGTCCCGCGACCCGCGGTGTGCCTCGCTTGCCCCAACTGTCCGAACGCTTCTGGTAGCCGTCGCGGCCATGTCCGCCGCCGCGCTGGCCGGGGCCCCCGCGCTTGGACCCGCCGCGTTGCCGCGGTGGCCCCTGATCGCGTCGGATGTCGATCGGGTTCTTGCCGATCCGCGTGTTGCGCAGCGCCGACAGCGTCTCGTTGTCGAGATTGTCGGGCAGTTCGACGAGCGAGAAGTCGTCGCGGATGCTGATGTTGCCGAAATCGCCGCGCGTCAGGCCGCCCTCGTTGGCGATCGCCCCCACGATGGCGCCCGGAGACACCTTGTGCTTGCGGCCCACCGCGATCCGATAGGTGGCGAACTGGCCGCCGGGCCGGCGGGGTGCGCGTTCCCGACGCTCGGGACGCTCGCCCTCCGGCGGGTCGGGCGCCATGAGGAAACCGCCGTCGCGGGTTTCGAGCGCCAGCGCCGCCGCGATGTCGGCCATCGCGACGTCGCTGTCGCGCGCGTAATCCTCGATGAGTTTGCGGAACATGTCGAGGTTGTCCGAGCCGAGGTTCTCGGTGATGGAGTCGGCGAACTTGGCGACACGCTGCGCGTTGACGTCCTCGACGCTGGGCAGACCGATCTCGGTCAGCGTCGAGCGGGTCGCCCGCTCGATGGACCGCAGCAGATGGCGCTCGCGCGGCGACACGAACAACAGGGCGTTGCCCGACCGGCCGGCACGACCGGTGCGGCCGATGCGATGCACGTACGACTCGGTGTCGTGCGGGATGTCGTAGTTGACGACATGCGAGATGCGGTCGACGTCGAGACCTCGAGCGGCGACGTCGGTGGCCACCAGGATGTCGATCTGCCCGTTCTTGAGCTGATTGATGGTGCGCTCACGCTGCGCCTGGACCATGTCGCCGTTGATCGCGACCGCCGAGAAGCCACGGGCCCGCAGTTTCTCGGCCAACTCCTCGGTGCCCGACTTGGTCCGAACGAACACGATCATCGCGTCGAAGGTCTCGACCTCGAGGAACCGGGTCAGCGCGTCGAGTTTGCGCTGATGGGACACCTGCAGGTAGCGCTGGCTGATGTTCTGTGCGGTCGCGGTCTTCGCCTTGACCGTGATCTCCTGCGGATCGGTCAGATACTTCTGCGCGAGACGGCGGATCGCGCTGGGCATCGTCGCCGAGAACAGGGCGACCTGCTTGGAGTCCGGCGTCTCGGCCAGGATGCGCTCGACGTCTTCGGCGAAGCCCATCGTCAGCATCTCGTCGGCCTCGTCGAGGACGAGGTAGTCGAGATCGGAGATGTCGAGGGTGCCCTTGTCGAGATGGTCGATGACCCGGCCCGGCGTGCCGACGATCACCTGGGCACCGCGCTTGAGCCCGGCGAGCTGCACACCGTAGCTCTGGCCGCCGTAGATCGGGAGGACGCGGACCTCGGGCAGATGCGAGCTGTAGCTGCCGAACGCCTCGGCCACCTGGATCGCGAGTTCGCGGGTCGGGGCCAGGACCAGCGCCTGCGGGCGACGGTCGGAGGGATTGAGGCGGGACAGGATCGGGAGGGCGAATGCCGCGGTCTTACCGGTGCCCGTCTGGGCGAGACCGACGACGTCGCGCCCGGCCATCAGCGGCGGGATGGTGGCCGCCTGGATCGGGGACGGCGATTCGTAACCGATGTCGGCGATGGCCTGTCGGACACGATCATCGAGACCGAGGTCATCGAAGGTGCCGACGGAGTCCTCGGCGGAGTCGTCCCGCTCGTCTCCCGGTGCGCTCATGCTCGATCCGTCTCAGTCACACGACAACTGTAATCGGCCGAGGGGATCCGCGAGGAATCTCTCGCCATGCCGTGGCCGGACGGGTACACCCGGCGAGTTGCGAGTTGCACTCAATCTGTGAGATCGACCACATCGACGCTGGTACGCTCGGGGCCACTCATCGGCCCGATGTCGTACCCACGACATCGGCAAAGTGTCTGGTATGTCCGTTTGCAGCAAAATGTTCACAGGGTCTCTCGGGAAGGCGTCATGGAGCAGTACACAACACCGTCAGAGTTCTCGATCGAGGACAAGGCGACGACCGTCGACAGCATCCTCCGTTATCGGTCCGAGCGTCCGACCATGCCGCTGTTTCGGCGGCGCCAGTCGGGCACCTGGGTCAACGTCAGCGCCAAGCAGTTCGCCGACGATGTCGATGCCATCGCCAAGGGACTCATCGCGTCCGGGGTCCAGCCCGGCGACCGGGTGGCCATCCTCTCGTCGACGCGGTACGAGTGGACCCTGATCGACTACGCCATCTGGCGCGCCGGCGCCACCACGGTGGCCATCTACGAGACCTCCGCCTCCGATCAGGTCGACTGGATCCTCACCGACTCGGGGACGTCGGTGCTCTTCGTCGAGTCGGAGGATTACAAGACCCGTCATGCCGCGGTGATCGACGCGGCACCGGATCTGCGCGAGACCCTCGTCATCGATTCGGACGCCATCGCGACCCTCACCAAACGCGGCGAAGCGATCGGCGACGACGAACTCGAGGCACGTCACGCGAACGCGATGGCGTCGGATCCGGCGACCCTCATCTACACGTCCGGTACCACCGGTCGCCCCAAGGGCGTCTCGCTCACCCACGCGAACCTGCTCGCCGAGTGTCAGACGGTCGTCGCCATCCTGCAGTCGCTCTTCGTGGAGGGTAAGTCGACGCTGCTCTTCTTGCCGTTGGCACACGTGTTCGCCCGGGCGGTCGCGGTCGGCTGCGTCGAGGCGCGGGTGACGATGGGCCACACCAACGACATCCCGAACCTCGTGAACGACCTCGCCGTCTTCAAGCCCGACTACGTGCTGTCGGTGCCGCGTGTGTTCGAGAAGGTCTACAACTCGGCCAAACAGAAGGCCTACGACGACGGCAAGGGCAGGATCTTCGATATCGCCGCCAACACCGCCATCGACTACAGCAAGGCTCTGGACACGGGCGGGCCCGGCCTCATCCTCAAGCTCAAGCACGCGGTGTTCGACCGCCTCGTCTACACCAAGCTCCGCGCTGCGCTCGGCGGACAGTGTGAGGCCGCGATCTCCGGCGGCGCACCGCTGGGGGCCCGTCTCGGACACTTCTTCCGCGGAGTCGGCGTCCCGGTGTACGAGGGATACGGCCTGACCGAGACCACCGCCGCGGTGACCGTGAACACCATCGAGCACCAGCGAGTCGGCTCGGTGGGTCGGCCGCTTCCCGGCGTGACCATCGGGATCGCCGACGACGGCGAGGTGTTGGCCAAGGGACCGGTCGTCTTCGACGGGTACTGGCACAACCAGAAAGCGACCGACGAGTCGATCGTCGACGGCTGGTTCCACACCGGTGACGTCGGCAAGCTCGAGGACGGGTTCCTCTTCATCACCGGGCGCAAGAAGGAACTGATCGTCACCGCGGCCGGGAAGAACGTCTCGCCCGCACAGCTCGAGGACTCCGTCCGGGCGCACCCGATGGTCAGCCAGTGCCTGGTGGTCGGCGACAAGAAGCCGTTCATCGCGGCACTGATCACGCTGGACACCGAGTCCGTGCCGGGATGGCTTGCCCGACACGACCTTCCGGCCGATACCTCGCTGTCGGCGTTGACCGACAACACCGACTTGCTGGCCGAGCTCGACGGTGCCGTCAAGGAAGCGAACGCCAAGGTGTCCAAGGCCGAGGCGATCAAGAAGTTCGCCGTGCTCGACATCGACTTCACCGTCGAGTCCGGCGAGCTGACCCCGACGCTGAAGCTGAAGCGCAACGTGATCCATGACGCGCAGAAGGAAGCGATCGCCGACCTGTACACCTGACGGTCGGGCCTCGACATCGCCGCGCGCCACCCGCGCACGGCGATGTCGAGGCGCTGCCGGCCACCCGGCGGCACGAATCAGGTTGTGCGCCCACCGCGCCTGCGCACCTCACGTCATGAGCACACGTCCGGTGTGATATGTGCCTCACAATAATGTTGTGCACAACCTAATTGCGCTACGCTATCCATCGTGAGCGTCGCCCCACTCGATCAACAACTCTGCTTCGCGCTGTACACGGCATCGCGGGCGGTGATCGCCGCACAACGACCGGGGCTGGCGGAGCTCGGACTCACCTATCCCCAATACCTGGCCATGCTGGCGTTGTGGGAGTCCGACGACCTCACGATCGGCGAGCTGTGCCGGCGCCTCCACCTCGACTCGGGCACCGTGTCGCCCCTGATCCGCCGCCTGGAGGGGCTCGGCTACGTCGTCCGTCGACGCTCGACCGAGGACGAGCGTTCCGTCACGGTGAGCCTCACGCCGGACGGGATCGCCCTCGGCGGGCGCGCCGACTGCGTGTACGAGTCGCTCACCGCGGCCATCGCCGACGCGGCCGCCGAGGATTCCGACCGGGATACTCCGGTCGACGTCGAGGCACTGACCGCGTTGCGCACCACCCTGCACAACCTCACCGATGAACTGCGTCGTCATCTCGACGCGACCCAACCCACGAAAGGACATACACGATGAAGGCTCTCTACACTGCCGAGGCCCTGGCGACCGGAGACGGACGCAACGGACACGCCCGCACCTCCGACGGCAAGCTGAACCTCGATCTCGACATGCCCAAGGAGCTCGGCGGCTCCGGCGTCGGCACCAATCCGGAACAGCTGTTCGCGGCGGGTTACGCGGCCTGCTTCCACAGCGCGCTGCGGCTCGTCGCAGGCCAGGCCGGAGCTGACGTCACCGATTCCGCTGTCGGAGCACGTGTTTCGTTGGGTACCACCGCCACCGGCGGATTCGGGCTCGCCGTCGAACTCGAGATCACCCTGCCCTCCGTCGACGCCACGACGGCGCAGTCGCTCATCGAGAAGGCGCACGAGGTGTGCCCGTACTCGAACGCGACCCGCGGCAACATCGACGTCGCGCTCACCCTGACCGACGACTGATCACCTCTGGAGGGAGGAGCCCGCGATGTCTACGTCTGCCACCGAATCGCGGTCACGACGGATCACCCGGCTCACGCTCGGGAGCATCCTGACCACCGCTGGTATCGGCCATATGACCTTCCAGCGCAGGGAGTTTCAAGCACAGGTACCGGACTGGGTACCACTCGACCCGGACGCCACCGTGCTGGCCTCCGGTGTCGCGGAGATCGGCCTGGGCCTCGGGTTGATAGCCCTGCCACGGCACCGGCGCACACTGGGCACGGCGGCCGCGGCGTTCTTCGTCGCGGTGTTCCCCGGCAATATCCACCAGTACCGCAACAAGATCGACGCGTTCGGGCTCGACACCGACCGGAAGCGAATCATCCGCCTGTTCGGCCAGCCGGCACTCGTCGCCGCGGCGTGGTACGCGCGCGGCTGAGACAAATCCATCCGCCGAGCGCAGCGAGGCGCCCCCACCGCTGATCGAGTAAGGCTCCGAGCGCAGCGAGGCGCCCCCACCGCTGATCGAGTAAGGCTCCGAGCGCAGCGAGGCGCCGCATCGAGATCACCCGGACGGCCCGGACTCAAGGGATCGACGCAACACCCTGACCTGTGGAGGTTGCGGTGGCGGATCGGGAACGGATGCGGGCGTTGGCGGTGAAGTGGTTTGC
>NZ_JBSFQJ010000027.1:0-63386 GCF_053588655.1 Gordonia sp. NPDC003424 | reverse complement strand
AGGAGTCTGCCACCGGTGTTGCACCTGACTCATCACTACTCCATCCCCCGCACCCACCACCAGCACCTGTCTCACAACCATGCTGGCAGCCGACGTGCAAGCGGGGGAGGAAAACAATTCGGGAGGAAGAACTTTCGGCCATCACTGACCACTCAGGCTGGCCAGCACGGCGTCGACGCGACGGGCGCGGGTCTCGTCCTTTTTCGCGTCGGCGACCGATCGAGCGAACTCCTTGCGGCGCGTGTACGACAGCTTCTCGAAGGCCGACTTGGCGCCGGGGTCGGCGGCCAAGGCGTCCGCGAGTGCCGGCGGGATCTCGACCTCGCGGGGTGCGTCGTCGATGGTGATCTCGATGTCGATGGTGTCGCCCGCCTCCACCCCGAGCTTGGTCCGCACCGCCTTGTTGAAGCCGAGGAGGTTCTCGCCACCCATGCGTCCGATCCGGCCGGCGACACGAATCCCGTTGACGGTGAACGACACCGGGGGTGTCTTGCCGGCACCGAGCGACGCGACCTGGTCGTCGGTGAGGATCACCGCAGCGGCCGGGCCACGCGGCTCCAATACCGTTGTCAAACTGAGAGTTTCGCCCATGATCAGCTCAGAACCCTTCCTTCATCTGCACGATACGCATCCGGTTGCCGAAGGGATCTCGAATACCGAAGTCGGTGCCGTAGTCACGCTCGACGGGGTCGTCGGTGAAGTCGACACCTTTGGCGCGCAGCTCCGCCGCCATCGCGAACGCATCGTCGGTGGTCATCGAAAACCATCCTCCCCCCGCCCCTTTCGTCAACGCGTCGCGGACCTGCCCGGCGACCTCCGGGCTCAACGACGGCGGGCCGGGGATCTCGAGCATGATCTCCCGATCGGCCTCACCCGGCAGGTTGATCGTGAGCCACCGCATGAAGCCCATGTCGACATCGGAGTGGACTTCGAAGCCGAGCTTGCCGACGTAGAAGTCGAGCGCCTGCTCATGGTCGAGGACGTAGATCTGCGAGAGTCGGATCGTGTTCAGCATGGATGGAACGGTAGCGGGTCCGGTCCGCGGTTCCTTGTCCAAAACTGCTCATTCTCGACGCGGTCACGCGGGACGCCGCAACGACTTCACCGCACAGGTGGGCGCGACCCCGTCGCCGGACCGCAGACGGTGCTTCGTCGGCGTCTCCCCCATGATCTGCCCGAAGGTGCGGGTGAACGTGGCGAAGCTGCCGAACCCGACCGCGGTCCCGATGTCGCTGACCGACATCGCCGTCTCCCGCAACATCGCCGACGCTCGCTCGATCCGCCTGCGCTGCAGGTAGCGATGCGGCGTCTCACCGAAGGTCGCCTTGAACACTCGACTGAAATGCGCCGGTGAGACATGCGCAACCGAGGCCAGGGCGGCAACGTCGAGCGGGTCGGCGTAGCAGCGATCCATCGTGTCGCGGGCACGAAGCATGCGCCGGTTACGGTCCTCGGCGTAGTTCACGGGTTCATTCTGCCGTGCGGCCCTCGCGCGCACCCCATACTTGATCTGCAGCCGCTCCCGAATCCGACCCATCCGAACCCCATCGCCATCCGAACACCGAATATGACCATTGAATCCAGTAGTTCGGCCATCGACCGCACACCGCTGATCGGTCGATTGGCGGTGATCGTCGCCTGCGTCCTTGCCATGTTCGCCGGCACCTCGCTCCTGCACAGCCCGAAGGCCGCGGCGGCGGCACCGTGTTCCGACGTCGAGGTGGTCTTCGCCCGGGGGACCGCAGAGCCGGCACCGCCGATCGGCCTGACCGGAGAGTCGTTCCTGGTGGCGCTCCGCTCCCAACTCCCCGGCAGATCCGTGTCCGCGTACGGCGTCAACTACCCGGCGAGCAACGACTTCAACAACCGCCTTCGACTGGCCGAGACCGTCGTCAACGGTGTCGTCGACGCGCAGAACCGCGTGAAGTACGTGGCCCGAACCTGCCCGAACACCAAGATCGTGCTCGGCGGCTACTCGCAGGGAGCGGTGGTCGCGGGTTACGCCACGAGCGGCAAGATCGCGATCCCCGACCAGTACCGCCAGTACGAGAACCGGGTCCCGCCGGCGCTTCCGGCAGATGTCGCCCGACACGTCACGGCCGTGGTGCTGTTCGCGCCCCCGTCGGATCGCTTCATCAGCGACGTCGGAGCACCGCCGATCCGCGTCGGCGCCCCGTACGCGCCGAAGACCGTGCGCTACTGCATCCCCGGCGACACCATCTGCAACGGCGCACCGGCCGGGCAGCCGAACGGTCTGCACGTGCTGTACACGATCAACGGGGACACGCTGAGCGCGGCACGGTACGTCGCGGCGCGCGTCTGAGCACTGGGCGCCGTTGACTGCCGGTCGACAACCGGACTCGTCGCGGTCAGGCCCGCGACTCGAGCACCTGCGCCACGGCTTCGCGGCAGAGCCGACCGATCCGTGACCAGTCGCCGACGCGCACGACATCACGCGGAACCATCCAGCTCCCGCCGACACAGCCCACCGCCGGGATCGAGAGGTAGTCGGCGAGGTTCGCCGGACCGACGCCGCCGGTGGGCACGAATCGCACGTCCGGAAAGGGTGCGGTCAGCGCGGTGATCGCCGGGACGCCACCGGAGGCCTCGGCGGGAAAGAACTTCAGGACCGTGCAGCCGGCCTCGGTCGCGCGGTGGATGTCGGTGGCCGAGGCCACGCCGGGGAGCACCGGCAGATCGATCTCGCGGCACCGCGCCACCACCGGATCGGAGAAGCCCGGCGACACCACGAATTCCGCTCCGTTGGCGTGGGCGAGGTCGACCTGCTCGACGGTACGCACGGTGCCGGCCCCGACGAGCAGGTCAGAGCGTTGGGCGAACACCGAGAGCGCCTCGGCGGCTGCGGGCGTGCGGAAGGTGACCTCCGCGGTGTGCAATCCACTGTCCACGAGGGCATCGGCAAGTGGCCCGGCCGTCGCGATGTCGTCGACGACGATCACCGGTAGCAGCCCGATGCGGTCGAGAATGGATGTCACGCCGACGGTTCGGGGATCGGCTTCGGCGAGGGTCATTGCGGGCATGTCAGCGCACTCCTTGGTGAACGGTGGGTACGTGACCGGATAGCAGGTCACGCACGTCGGATTCGAGATCGACTTTCCACCAACCGATCTCGGGCAGTTCGTGCCCGAAGACCGCGTCGATGTCCAGCAGTGACCCCACAATGTCCTCGGCGCGGGTCATGCCGCGGACCGCGCCGAGTCGGTCGGACAGCGGATCATCAAGCGGTAGAGCAGTTCCCGCGGTGTCGTGGCCGAGGGCGACGTAGGTCATCCAGCCCGCGACGCCGAGGGTGAGGACCCGGGGACGTCGTCCGGCGTCGATCGCGGCGGCCACCGGAGATACCAGTCGCTGCGGGAGCTTCTGGCTGCCATCCATCGCGATCTGCACGGTGGTGTGGCGCAGACCCGGGTTGGTGTAGCGCTCCAGGACGGAATCGCCGTAGGCGGCGAGATCCGCACCGTCCGGTGGGGTGAGAGTGGGGATCATCTCGTCGTGGATCAGCGCACCGGCGATATCCCGGAGGCGCGGGTCGGCTATCGCATCCGCGATCGTCGGATGTCCCTGCAGCGCACCGAGATACGCGAGGGTCGAATGCGAGCCGTTCAGAATACGCAGCTTCATCAGCTCATACGGAGCGACATCGGCCGTGAGTTGCGCCCCAGCGAGTTCCCAGGCCGGCCGATCCGCAGCGAAGCGATCCTCGATGACCCACTGCGAGAACGGTTCTGCCGTCACCAGACCTTCGTCGTCGAGTCCGCTGATGGTGCGGGCCTCGGCCCGATCGGCGGCGGTGGTGGCAGGAACGATACGGTCGACCATGGAGTTCGGGAAGGTCACGTTCACGCCGATCCAGTCGGCCAGCGCGTCTCCCTCCGCGGTCGGCAGCGCCGCACAGAAGTCGGCGACCAGACCGGCCACCACCCGGCCGTTGTGGTTCAGATTGTCACAGCAGAGCACGGTGATCGGACCGGCGTCATCGTGCCGGCGCCGCTGCAGTCCACGCACCAGACGGCCGATCGCCGAGGTCGGCGGTCCACCCTCGAGGTCGTGACGGACACCGGCATCGGCGAGATCGAGGTGACCGTCGGGTCCGCGCCGGTAGCCCTTTTCGCTCACGGTCAGGGTGACCACGGTGACCGCCGGGTCGGCGATCCGGATGAGTACGTCGCCGGTCTGGGAAGGGCCGTCGAGGATCTCCCGTACGATCCCGGAGATGCGTAGCGATGCCGTGGAATCGGCTGCCTTGGTGAGGATTCCGTAGAGACCGCCCTGTGGTGCGAGGGCATCGCGCACCGATGCCGACCGCTGCGTCACGCCGCAGATGCCCCATCGCCGCGACCCGGTGGCCAGCGCCGCCTCTTCGGTGTACACCGCCTGATGCGCACGGTGGAAGGCACCGATCCCCATGTGTACCAGCCCGATCGAGCTGTCGGCGGTGAACCGGGCGGGCGTGGTCAGGGCTGCCGACTCGGTGAGCCGGCCCAGCGTGTCGATACTCAGACGGGTCACAGCACCGCTCCGATCTGCCACGGCACGATCTCCTCGCCACCGACACCCAATTCCTCACTGGCCGAACGCCTCCCCGATGCCACGTCGATGAGGGTGCGGTAGATCCGCGACCCCATCTCCGCGACGGACACCCCGGATTCGACGACGCCGGAACAGTCGACGTCGATGTCGCCGGCCATGCGGGTCGCGAGCTCGGAGTTCGTGGCCAGCTTGATCGTCGGGGCCGGGCGGGAGCCGAATGCGGAGCCACGACCCGTGGTGAAGGCGATGATGTTGGCGCCGCCGGCCACCATGCCGGTGGCCGAGACGGGGTCGTATCCGGGGGTGTCCATGAAGACTAGTCCGTCGCGGGTGGGCGCGGCGGCATAGTCGACGACCTCGGCGAGCGGGCTGCGTCCGCCCTTGGCGACCGACCCGAGCGACTTCTCCAGGATGGTGGTGATACCGCCCGCCTTGTTGCCCGGCGACGGGTTCCCGTCGAGGGAGGCGCCCTGCGCACTGGTGTAGCGCTCCCACCACTCGATGCGTTCGATCAGCTTGTCGCGCACCGCCGGATCGGCGGCACGTCCGGCGAGCATCTGCTCGGCGCCATAGATCTCCGGGGTCTCGCCCAGGAGACTGGTCGCGCCCAGCGCGACGAGATGGTCGCTGGCGACCCCGAGCGCCGGATTCGCGGTCAGGGCCGACCAGGCGTCCGAGCCGCCGCACTGCATACCGAGTGTCAAGTGCCGCACCGGAACCGGCTGACGCCGGGTGCCGCGCAACCGATCGGCCATGGCACGGACACGGACCACTCCCTCGCTGATCGCGGCGGCGGTTCCGCCGACCTCCTGGATCGTGAACGACGTATGCGGCAACCACTCCGGGAGAGTCATATCCTCGACGAGGCTGCGCATCGCGTTGACCTCGCAACCAAGTCCGACGACGACCAGCGCGCCGATATTCGGATGCTGTGCATAACCGATCAGCGTGCGCCGCAGGACATCCCACCCCAGACCGGAGTCGGCCATGCCGCAGCCGGTACCGTGCGCGAGCGCCACGACACCGTCGACGCCGTCGACGTGGAGCTCGGCGATCTCGTCCTCGGTCCGTCGGACGATCTGCTTGACGACGGTGGCCGAGCAGTTGACGGTGGACAACACCGCGACGTAATTGCGGGTGGCGACCCGTCCGTCCGGCCGCACGATTCCGTCGAAGGTACGCGGCAGATCCGCAGGCACTGTCGGTCGATCGGCCGCAGTCGCGTCCGACGGGTCGGCGGTCGCGAGTCCGGTCGGGTTCTCCGGCATGGTCATGTTGTGGGTGTGCACGTGGTCACCGGCGCGGATGGCGGCGCTCGCGACACCGATCACGTGCCCGTACTTGTGCACCAGGCTGCCCTCGGCGAGGTCGTGCAGCGCGATCTTGTGGCCGCCCGGCACGTCGCCGGTGGTCGCGACGTCGCCGAGTCTGGTGCCGACGGGCAGTGGATGCAGCGCGATGGCGACGTCGTCGCCGTCGCGCAATTGCAGGATGTCGGAAGGCATCTGGGATCTCCTCAGGAGGTGGAGCCGGCGGCCACCGGCTGGGTGGTACGGGAGTGTGCAGAACTGTGGGCGCGGATCCGGTCGAGTCCGGCGATCGCACCGGTGCCGCCGAGTCCGCCGACGGACAACGACGCTGCGGCAGCGCCGAGACGGACCGCGTCGACGAGGTCGTCCCCGGCGGCGAGCCGGGCGCACAGAGTCCCGGTCATGCAGTCGCCGGCACCGGTCTGGTCGACGACCGCCGGCGCGGGAATCACCGGCACGTCGGTGATCGTCCCGCCGTCGGCGACAAGGGAACCACGCGCGCCGCGGGTCAGGACCACGTCGTCGGCGCCGAGTTCTCGCAGCCGCGCGATGGCATCGAATTCGGTTGCATCGTTGGACAACTGCAGAAGCGTCCGGATCTCGGTGGGCCACGACGGCGTGATCACCGAACAGTGCGGGAGCAGACGAATCAGCGCGTCGCCGGCATCCGAGGCCGTGGTCAGCCGAAGCCGGAGATTGGGGTCGTAGACGAATCGGCGAGCACTCTGCGCCGCACGTTCGACAAGCGCTGCCGCACTGGCGGATACCGCGGTCGCGATACCCGAGGCGGTGGCGATCCGGGTCGCGGCGAGCAGATCGGCGTCAAGGTCGCTCGGCGCGAGCGTGGACCCGAAGCTGCCGCCACGCAGGTAGGTGAACTCGCGCTCCCCGGTCGGATCGCCGTGGCTCAGGTACAGACCATGCTGACCGCTCCCGCGGATGACCGTGTCGGTGCGGACACCGAAACGGTCGAGCTTGTCGACGATCGCGTCGCCCAGGTCGTCCTCGGGGATGCGGGCCAACAGCGCGGTCCGAGCGCCCGCGGACGCCGCCGCGCACGCCACGTTGAGCGCATCGCCGGAGAAGTCGAGCGTCGTGGCCGCACGTTCGCCGATCGGCCCGGCGCTCGAGACCTCGACGAGCACCTCGCCGATCACCAGGACGTCGAGATCGGTGGGTTCAGGCATCGGAGTCCTCCTGCAGGGTAGGGGTGACGGCGGTGATCCGACGGGTGGATCGTCGGATCACCAGTTCGGTGGAAAGGTCTGGCACGGTGTCGTTTTGGTTGTCGGGGTCGTCGAGGATCCGGCGCAGCAACTCCACTGCCGCCTCGCCCGCCTCGCGCCGCGGGAAACAGACCGTGGTCAGCGGCGGATACGTCATCTCCGCAAGCGGGATGTCGTCGAAACCGATGACACTGATCTCATCCGGGATCGCGATGCCGTAGTCCGCGAGACGGTGCATCAGCCCGATGGCGATGACGTCGTTGTAGGCGAGTACCGCGGTCACCTCGGCGAGCAGCACGGTGTCGGCGGCCGAGGCGCCGCCGGCGAATGTCGGTTCGACACTGCCCAATTCGACGAGTTCGAGTCCGGCTTCGGCGGCCGCGTCGCGCGCCCCCGCGATTCGCGCCTGATGAGAGCGGCTGGCCTGCGGACCGCCCAGATAGCCGATCCGACGATGACGCAGGGCCCGCAGGTGCCGCACCGCCTGCCGCATGCCGCCGGCGTTGTCGACCGGAATCGACGGGATACCGGCGACGGTACGGTTGACCAGCACCAGGGGCACGGTCACCGGTAGCGCCTGCAGTTCCTCGTCGGATAGCCGGGAACCGCAGACCACGATGCCGTCGACCTGCGGCGACAGTGCCCCGACGAGAGTTGCCTCGGCGGCCGGGTCCTCGCCGGAATCGGCGAGAAGCGTGGTGAAGTCGTGCTGGTGCGCCTGTCGCTGCGCACCCTTGACGATGTCCGGGAAAAACGGATTGGCCAGATCGGAGACGATGACGCCGATGTTGCCGGTCCGTCCGGTGACCAACCCGCTCGCGGCGCGGTTGAGCTTGTAGCCAAGGCGATCGACCTGCTCGAAGATGCGCGACCGGGTGGCCTCGTCGACCTTGTCCGGCCGGCTGATGGCCCGCGACACGGTCGACGCGGACACTCCGGCGGCCTTGGCCACGTCGGAGATCGTCACTCCCACGGCGGCCTCCTTTCGTCGAACTCGACCTTCTGTTGCAGACCATCATGCAATCGCTTGCACGCAAAGTCAAGAGCTTCAAGCAGCCGACTAGTCGGTATTTCCGCAGGAAATGACCACGGGAATACGTGTGATCGTGATCGATTCTCTCGACGTGGAGTGAGCTGCTCCACAAAAATATCTTGCTATTCACCTCGGGGTGTGCAAACGTTGTCATCCATCGCGCCCCGCTGATAAATCGCCCGGCGACGATTCGCGCAAAGGAGATCCCCCACATGTCCGAGCCCCTGTCCCTGCACCCCGATCGCGCGCTGCCCGCCGACCCGCAGATCCGTGAGATCGCACGGCGTATCTATCAGAAGACCGCGTCGCTGCCCCTGGTCTGCATGCACGGTCACGTCGAAGCCGAAGATCTGGCCGACGACAAACCGTTCGCGGACCCGGCCCAGTTGCTGGTCGTGCCCGACCACTACGTCACCCGCATGCTCGTCTCCCAGGGAATTGCCCCGCAGCACCTGGGCGTCCCGCGTGTCGACGGCGGCGAGGTCGAGACCGATTCACGCGCGATCTGGCGGCTCTTCTGCAGCAACTGGCACCTGTTCCGTGGCACCCCGTCGCGGTATTGGCTCGAGCATGAGCTCGTCGAGGTCTTCGGAGTCACCGAACGGCCGAGCGCACAGACCGCCGACGCCATCTACGACCAGATGGCGGCCACCATCGCGGCGCCCGAGTTCCGCAGGCGTGCCCTGCTCGAGCGGTTCGGCATCGAGGTGCTGGCCACCACCGATCCGGCCACGAGCACGCTGACCCACCATGCCCGGCTGACGGCCGACGGCCTGGGCGGCCGGGTGATCCCGACCTTCCGGCCGGACGCGATGTTCGCGCTGAACCGTCCGGGGTGGCGCACCGATGTCGCGGCGCTCGGCGCTCTCGCGGGCGTGGACACGGCTGACTATGCCGGTTTCGTCGACGCGTTACGTCTGCGCCGACTGGCCTTCGTCGCGGCCGGTGCGCTGGCCACCGACCACGGACACACCAGCGCGGACACCACCCCACTGCCCGCCGAGGAAGCGCAGCGGATCTATACCGCGGCCCTCGCCGGGACCGTGACCGCCGAACAGACCGCAGCGTTCACGGCTCACATGCTCTACGTGATGGCCGAGATGTCGTGCGAGGACGGCCTGGTGATGCAGTTGCATCCCGGGGTCTGTCGCGATCACCACGGCGGCATCCACCGCACCTTCGGTGCGGACAAGGGCTTCGACATCCCGATCGCCACCGAATTCACCCGCTCCCTGCGCCCGGTCCTCGACAGTTTCGGCCACGATCCCGCGTTCCGAATGGTGCTGTTCACCGTCGACGAGACGACATACTCACGCGAGCTGGCCCCGCTGGCCGGCGCGTACCCGTCGGTGCGGCTGGGCGCGCCCTGGTGGTTCCTCGACGCCCCCGATGCGATGCGACGGTTCCGGGAGCAGGCCACCGAAACGGCCGGCTTCTACAACACCTCCGGCTTCGTCGACGACACCCGGGCGTTCGCGTCCATCCCCGCCCGCCACGATCTGGCCCGGCGCATCGACGCCGGGCATCTCGCGCGACTCGTCGTCGAGCACCGACTCGACGAGGGTGAGGCCGTCGAAACCGCCTTCGACCTCGCCTACCACCTTCCCAAGCAGACCTACGCGGCCCGCAGCTGACCCACCCATCCCCATACCGGCCGGTAGCACCGATCCCCGGCCTACAGTCTTCATCAAAGGAGCACCATCATGTCCCGACTAAGCCTGCGTGAGCGGGTCTCCTACGGCCTGGGCGACTTCGGCAACGGGTTCATGTTCGACCTCGGCCAGGCCTACCTGCTGATGTTCTACACCGACGTCGCCGGTATCCCCGCGGCCGCCGCCGGCACCGTCTTCCTCTTGACCAAGATCTTCGACGCCTTCATGGACCCGATCGCCGGATCGTTCGTCGACGGCAACCGCAAGATCGGCCGCTACGGCCGGTTCCGCTCGGTGATGATGTACTCGTCGATCGCGTTGGCGGTCCTGACGGTCTTCACCTTCCTGACTCCCGGCGGCACACACGGGGTCAACCTCGTCTTCGCCTACGGCTCCTACATGGCCTGGGGAGTGCTGTACTCGTTCACCAACGTGCCGTACGGCTCCCTGGCATCGGTGATGACCCAGGCCTCCACCGAACGCGCCAAGCTCGCCTCGTTCCGCCAGGCCGGCTCGGTCAGTGCCCTGCTGATCACCGGCGTGGCATTCATGCCCATCGTCAACGCGTTCGACAACGACCGGGTGGGGTTCCCGGTCGCCGCCGGCGTGATGGCCTCGTGCGGTCTGATCGCGTTCTTCGGCTGCTTCCGCGGCACCCGCGAGCACATCGTGGTGGCCCGTGATCGCGCCCGGATCACCCCACGTGACTTCGCGGCGACCATCGGCACCAACCGTCCGCTGCTCGTGCTGATCCTGATGACCGTGTTCTCCATCTCGGCGTACAACATCAAGACGGCGATGGTCATCTATTACACGCAGTACTACCTGCACGACGCGAGCGTCCTGCCCTACGTCAACTTCATCGCGATCGGCGCCTCGGTCATCGGCATCGTCTCGATGCCGTCGCTGGTTCGACGATTCGGCAAGAAGCAGACCGCAATCATGGGATTCCTCCTGGCCGGTTCGGCCGACCTGCTGAACTTCCTGTTGCCGTCGAACACGGTGCTGTTCACGGTGCTCCTGGCCCTGTCGTTCATCGGGGTGGCGATCCCCAACGGCATCACCTGGGCGATGGTCTCCGACGTCATCGACTTCGGCCACTGGCGCACCGGCCGCCGCCGCGAGGGCAGCACGTACGCGATGTTCAACTTCTCCCGCAAGATCGCCCAGTCGATCGCCGGCGCGCTCGCCGGATTCGGTCTCGCCATGATCGGCTACATCCCGCACGCCAGCCAGAGCTCCGGCACGCTGCTCGGCATCAAGGCGCTGCAGACGCTCTACCCGGCGGTGGCGTTCTTCCTGGCCGCAGCCGTGCTGATCTTCTTGTACTCGCTCACCGACCGCCGTCAGGCGCAGATCGTCGACGACCTCCATGCCCGAGAGCAGATCGCCGACGTCGAGGACCCCGACCAGACCCTCGAGTCCACCGCGGTGGTCGGCGCCGGAACAGCAACGCCGGCGTCCGGGATGTCGCCGCGGTAGGACGCCGTCCTCCGGATCGACAGGGCCGTGGTCGTGATACGACCGCGGCCTTGTCGTCGGCGAGACTGTCGGACTCGCGTCGTAAGGTCGGTGACGAGACGACCGAGCGTGAATCGACGGACAACAGGGGGTACCGACGTGACCAGCACGGAATCCATCAGCCGGGTGATCGTCGTGTTCGGCGAGCCGGCCGAGGTGCCCGACCCGGCCGCCGTGCTGCGCGACATCGCCGGGATCTCCGAGGTGGCCAGCACGGCCGACTTTCACGGTCAGGTCATCGACATGTCGGCGGCCGACGCCACCTTGTTCGCCGAGCTCGGCGTGGCCGTCGTCGCCGCGGACGCCGATCAGGCCGACGCGCTGCGCGCCGTCGACGGCGGCGTGATCCTGGCCGTCGAACCCGAGCGGGTCTACTACGCGATCGAGTCGCCCGAGTCGGCCGACTACGTGCGCGGCTATCGCGATGGTGTCGCCGACCTGTCGGCACGGCTCGTGCCGGACATCGGGATTCCCGGAATGCGCGAGATGTACGACGACACGGACGCGTACACGTGGGGGCTGCAGGCGACCGGGGCCGACCGCACGACGGCGACCGGGACCGGCACCAAGGTCGCGGTGCTCGACACCGGCTTCACCTTCGACCACCCCGATTTCGCCGGCCGGACGATCGTCTCCAGATCGTTCATCTCCGGCGAGGATGCCCGCGACGCACACGGCCACGGCACCCACTGCGTGGGAACCGTTGCCGGACCGGCACATCCGGACGGCACCCGACGCTATGGGGTGGCACCCGACGTCGAGATCCATGTCGGCAAGGTGCTCGGCAACGACGGATCCGGTACGGACGCGGGCATCTTGGCCGGCATCAACTGGGCCATAGCGTCCGGTTGTCAGGTGATCTCGATGTCGTTGGGCGCCGACGTCCGAACGCCGTCGGTCGCCTACGAGCGGGTCGGGTCGCGGGCGCTGACCGCCGGGACCTTGATCGTCGCGGCCGCCGGGAACAACGCCAACCGACCTGCCGACCCCGGTTTCGTCGGTGTGCCGGCCAACAGTCCGTCGATCATGGCGATCGCCGCCGTCGACCACACGATGCGTGTCGCGACGTTCTCGGCGGCCGGCACGGCAGTCGAGGGCGGCCAGATCGACGTGGCCGGTCCCGGCGTCGACGTGTACTCGTCGTGGTTGATGCCGCAGCGGTACAACACGATCAGCGGGACCAGCATGGCCACGCCGCACGTTGCCGGGCTCGCCGCGCTCTGGCATCAGCAGACCGGCGCCACCGGCCGCGACCTGTGGACACAGATCGTCCAGCACGCCCAGCGACTCACCGCCGCGTCCACCGATGTGGGCAGCGGATTGTGCCTCGCGCCCTGATCCTCGGGTTAGCCTGAACCCATGCACGTTGTCACGCTCACCGTGGCCGACGACCACATGGGCAAGATCACCGAGATCGCGGCGGCGGCCCGAGCCGCCGGGATGCAGGTGGACCAGGTCCTCGATCAGGTCGGCGTCATCTGCGGGTCGGCCCCCGACGGGTGTGCACCCACGTTGCGAGAACTCGACGGCGTCGACGCCGTGGAGGTCGGCCAGACATTCCGGGTTCCGCCGCCGGATTCTCCGACGCAGTGATCCACCTGGACAGGCGGATTCACGGAAGGAGCGTGAAGGCCTCGACATGACTCGGACGGACGACCGTGAAGTGCCGGCGGTCGACGGTCGCGATCTCATCGATGCCGTTTCGCTCTGCCGCGGCCACCACGGAGGCGTCCACCGTGCCGAGTGGCAGGTCCCGGTATCGCACCACCAGTTCGGCGATCCGTAACCAATCTCCCGTTGCCACCGGCTCAATGACGAACGCACCATCGGCAAGGTCACCGAGAAATCTCACTTCGGCTTCGACGCCGAGCCGGGTACCCAGTAGGTAGACCACCTCGGTGATGACGAGCGTCGGAACGATCAGTGGGCCTGGGTGGGTTTCGAGAAGCTCGAGCGATGATCGATGGTGTGCGTCGTCCGCGTCGACGTAGGCATACAGCGGACCTGCATCGACGATGATGGCCGCTATCGTGCGACCTCCGCAGCCAGAATCTCCTCGATGCGTTCGGAAACGTCGCTACGCCCGCTCCGGCCGGCTGCCGCAGCGTTGAGCCGCCGACGGCCACCCGGAACACCGAGATAGGCCTCGAGCGCTTCACGACTCACCTCCGAGATGGTCATGTTCCGTCGGCGCGCCTCATGCCGGAGACGTGCGTCGAGGTCATCGGGGATCTTGACCGTCGTCCGTTTCACGTATGCCAGCATACCCAAGAGTCGAACAAATTCAGCGTGCCGCCACCAGCGCCCGATCCCGGGCCAGGAAGAAGAACGGGATCGCGGTGGCGATACCGACCCCGAACGTCATCGCGACCGATGCGGCCCACCAACGAAGGATGTTGAGCCGCTTGGCCTCCGCGAACGCCCACACGTGAAACCCGATGACCACGTACGTCAGGTCGACCATGGCGAACCTGCCGGGTGTGGTCTTGAGGATGTCACCGCCGAAGAAGTCTGCCGTCGAACGCCATCCGTTCTCACGGACGTAGGGCACGGCGATGGCGTTCTGGGTGACGAACGCGGCGAGGAAGATTGCGAGCAGCGACCGCTGTCGCCATTGCGTGGGGATTTCGGGTGTGGTCATCGGTTCAGTATTGCGTATCGGCCGGCTCCGGCGGCTGACACGCGTGACTGATCGACGGCTGTACGTGCGGCCGCGGTCCCACGCCGGAGCGGATGGTGGCGGCAGCGACCAATCCGCCTGCTGCGCAACAGATCGCTGCGATGATCATGGCCGTGAAGAATCCCGGACCGAGCGGCTGGCCCGGACCTGCGTGAAGGCCGGCGACGACGGGCAACACGGCGACCGCCAGGAGACTCGCGACGCGGGCCACCGCGTTGTTGACACCCGAGGCGATGCCGGAACGTGCGGCGTCGACCGCACCGAGCGCGGCGGCGGTCAGGGGCGCGACGGTGATGGTCATGCCGAGGCCGAACACGACGACGGCCGGCAGCACCGCCTCGAGGTACCCGGCGCCCGGCACGGCGCGAGCCAGCAAGGCCAATCCGGTTGCCGCGACGAACGGACCGATCGTCATCGGGAGGCGTGGCCCGGTGAGGCCGGCGAGCCTGCCGGACAGCGGCGACCCGAACAGCATGATCACGGTGAACGGCAACGTCGCCAGCCCCGCCTCGAGGGCCGAGTAGCCCATGCTCTGCTGGAGCTGCAACGCCAGGAGGAACAAGGCTCCCCCGAGCCCGGCATAGACCAGGAAGGTGGTCAGATTGGCGCCGGTGAACTGCGCCGACCGGAACAGCCCGAGGGGCAACAGCGGTGCCGCGCTTTGCGATTCGATCACGAAGAACGACACGATCGCGGCGGCACCGAGCACCGCGGCGACGATCGTTCGGGCGTCCCACCCCTGCGACGGGCCCTCGATCAGGGCGTACACCAGGCCGGCGAGGCCGACGGTGATCGCGGCCGCTCCGACGATGTCGAGCCGCCCGGAGTCGGCGAGATCTCGCGACTCGGTGATGTGCCGCACCGCGATCCACATGGCGCCGAGCGCGACCGGCACGGACAGGAAGAACACCCATCGCCACGACCCGGTGTCCACCAGCCAACCGCCGACGAATGGGCCCAATGCCGTTGTCGCACCGGACATCCCCGCCCACAGTCCGATGGCCCGCCCACGCTCGGACTCGACGATCCCGGCGTCGATCAAGGCCAGGCTGCCGGGAACCACCGCGGCGGCACCGACACCCTGCACGATGCGCGCGCCGATCAGCCAGCCGGTCGTGGGGGCCAGCGCGCACCCAACGGTCGCGACGGCGAACAGCCCGAGTCCGATCACGAACACGCGCCGGCGGCCGTACCG
The DNA here is from genome assembly GCF_053588655.1 of Gordonia sp. NPDC003424. Classification (NCBI taxonomy): domain Bacteria; kingdom Bacillati; phylum Actinomycetota; class Actinomycetes; order Mycobacteriales; family Gordoniaceae; genus Gordonia; species Gordonia sp. NPDC003424. Next base: position 48,218 of record NZ_JBSFQJ010000027.1, on the reverse strand, counting down.
GTCACCCGCGGCGCCACCCGCGAGGATCAGGGCGCTCAGGGTGAGCAGGTAGCCGTCGAGAACCCATTGCTGCCCCTGCAATCCGGCGTCGAGCTCGCGGGCCAGCGCGGGCAGCGCGACGTTGATGACGGTGCTGTCCAGGAATGCGACACCGGAACCCAGCACGCTTCCGGCGATCAGCCATCGCCCGGCGGGCGAGGAGACCGACACACCAGACACGTCGCGCCGCCGCGATCAGATCGTCGGCCAGTCGGCGGGGCCGGCCGACCCCGCGGGGTACTCGTCCAACGGAACCTTCCCGGCGCGCCACGCGTCGAGGATCGGGGCGACGATACGCCAGCACTGTTCGGCCGCGTCGCCGCGCACCGCCAGGGTGGCGTCGCCGTCGAGGATTCCGGCGAGCACCTCCGCGTAGGCGTGCACCGAACCCACACCGAGGTCGGTGCTGACCTCGGCGCGCGTCAGTTCGAAAGGCTTTGTCCCGCTGTGCACATTGACGCACAGGGTCATCTGGTCGGGGGCGAACTGGAGATGCAGCCGGTTCGGCGACCGGTCACCACTGAACTGGGCGGGCATGTGTCGCACCGGCCGGAACGTGAGCACGATCTCCTTGTTCGGCGGCTCGAGTGCCTTGCCCGATCGCAGCGTGAAGGGCACACCCTGCCAGCGCGCCGTCCGCACCTCGAACGTCGCCTCGGCGAGGGTTTCGGTCTCGCGCGACGGGTCCACCCCGTCCTCGTCGACGTATGACGGCAGTTGCCTGTCGCCGACCCGGCCGGCGGTGTAGCGCGCTCGCCGGGATGAGCCGACCGGATCGTCGTCCCACACGCGGGTCGCCCGCAGTGCAGCGGCCGTGGCATCTCGCAGGTCTCGTTCGCCCAACGACGCCGGCGGGTCCATTGCGATCACCGCCAACAGTTCCAATAGGTGGCTCTGCAGCATGTCCTCGAGTGCGCCCGACGAATCGTAGTAGCCCGCACGCCCTTCGAGGCCCAGTGGTTCGTCGAACCGGATGACGACGGATTCGATGTGTTCGGCCGACCAGATGGGTTCGAACACCCGGTTGGCGAAGCGCACCCCGAAAAGGTCGAGCAGGACCGATTGTCCGAGAAAGTGGTCGACCCGGAAGACCTGGTTCTCCGGCACCAGACCGGTCAGCAGCTGGTTGAACTCGTGGGCGCTCTTCTCGTCGGTGCCGAACGGCTTCTCCGGCGCGAGGATCGTGCCCGCGGGGATGTCGACGTCCTGCATGGCGGTGCACGAGGCGAGCGCGACGCTCGGTGGCACCGCGAAGTAGAGCACCGCGCGTCCGTCGGCGGCGTCGAACACCGTTCGCAAGCCGTCCGCGGTGGTGACGTCGGCGGTCAGGAAGGTGGAGTCGTCGGCGACCTGTTCGGCGGTGTGGCCGGCGTCGTCGCCGAAGCAGCTGCGCACCTCCGTGCGCCACTCGTCGTCGGCGATCTCCCGCCGGCCGACCCCGACGAGACGCACACGACGTTCGGGTTCGAGGGTCAGGAGCTGCCCCAGGGCCGGGAGCAGCAGGCGTTTGGTCAGGTCCCCGTTGGCGCCGAAGATGAACAGTGTCGTGGTATCGCCCATGCACGACGGTAACCCCATCGGACACAATCGAGCACATGGCTCGCATCGAGGATTACGCCATCGTCGGAGACTGCCGGACCGCCGCGGTGATCTCCCGAGAAGGCGGTATCGACTGGTTCTGTCTCCCGCGCTACGACTCCGCGTCGATCTTCGGTGCGCTGCTCGGCACCGAGGAACACGGCCATTGGAACCTGGCCCCGACCGATCCCGATGCCCGGGTCAGCCGCCGCTACGACGGCGACACGCTGATCCTGGTCACCCGCTGGGAGACCCCGACGGGAGTGGCCGAGGTGCACGAGTTCATGCCGATCGACGGCGGCCGGGTCGACCTGGTGCGCCGGGTGATCGGCGTCTCCGGGCATGTGGAGTTCGTGTCCGAATTGCGCATGCGTTTCGACTACGCACGGGCCGTGCCGTGGGTGCGTCAGGTCGGCGACGAGAAGGGACCGGGCCTGCGGGCGATCGCCGGTCCGGATGCGATCGTGGTGCGGGGCGCCGAACACCATGCGGCGGGCAGCGTCCACCGCGGCTACTTCACCGTCGAACCGACCATCACCGTGGATCTGACGCTGACCTGGTACCACTCGTACCGGAACGAGCCCGCGCCGCTCGACGTCAGCGCCGCGCTCACCGATACCCACGACTGGTGGACCCGATGGTCGAGCCGCATCGATCACTCCGGCCCACACCATGACGAGGTCATCCGGTCGCTGATCGTGTTGCGCGCCTTGAGTAATCTCGACACCGGCGGCATTGTCGCGGCGGCCACCACGTCGCTGCCCGAACAGTTCGGCGGCGGCCGCAACTGGGACTACCGGTTCGTGTGGCTGCGTGACGCGTCGCTGACGCTCGAAGCTCTTGTCCGGCACGGATTTCTGCACGTCGCCGAACACTGGCAGATGTGGTTGCTGAGGGCGATCGCGGGCAACTCGGACGAACTTCAGATCATGTACGGCATTGCGGGCGAACGGGATCTGCCCGAACGGGAACTCGAGAACCTACCCGGCTACGAATCCTCCGCGCCGGTGCGGATCGGCAACGGGGCGTTCAAGCAGTATCAGGCCGACGTGATCGGAGAGGTGATGGTCGGCTTGGAGGCGGCACGCGAGGCCGGCTTGGCCGAAACGGCACTGTCGTGGTCGCTGCAGAAGTCGTTACTCGAGCGCGTCGAGGCGAACCTGGAGAAGCCGGACAACGGGATCTGGGAGATGCGTGGCGCACCACAGATGTTCACGTATTCGCGGGCGATGATCTGGGCTGCGTTCGATCGCGGTGTGCGCGCCGTCGTCGAGCACCATCTCGAGGGTTCTCCCGATCATTGGACCGAACTGCGGGACCGCGTGCGCGACGAGATCGATACCGAAGGCGTGCACCGGGATTCGGGGTACTTCGTGCAGTATGCGGGCAGCGACGAGGTCGACGCGTCACTGCTCCTGCTTCCGCAGGTCGGATTCTGCGCGTACGACGATCCGCGCATGCTCGCGACCGTCGCCGAGATCGAGCGGACCCTGATGCGGGGCGGGCTGGTGATGCGCTACCGCACCGACTCCGGCGTCGACGGACTCGCCGGGGGCGAACACCCGTTCCTCGCATGCAGTTTCTGGCTGGTCACCCAGTATGCGCGGACCGGGCGGCGCGACGACGCGGAAGCGTTGATGCGGCGCGCGTGCGGGACCGCCAACGATGTCGGGTTGTTCGCCGAGGAGTACAACGTCGACGACGAACGGCAGGCCGGCAATGTGCCGCAAGCGTTCTCCCATCTGGCGATGGTGCGCGCCGCGGATACGTTGGCCGCCACCGCCGTCGGCTGATCACCGGACCGCGGAATCACCTTTCGTGCCAAGTTCTTTCGCCGCGGCACGCAGGTCTGCGGCCAGCGCCGACGGCGCGATCAGGCGCACGGCGATGAGCGCCGGGGCGAGCACGATCGGCACGGTGAGCCAGGCCCGGGCGCGCACCTGCGTGGGTCCGTCGGACGGCCCGTCGAAGTCGAGGACCAGGCGGGCATCGACGAGATGCCACGCCCCGATCTCCTCCCAACGGCGCGGCGCGTCGGACCCGACGATCTCCATGCGCGGCGAGATACCGGGCACGGCAGTGACATCCGTCCACGCCGTCCCGGCCTCGCCCGGCCCCTCCCCCACCATGTGCAGGTCGTCGATCCGGCGCAGACTCGACTGCCACCGCGGCCGGTTGCCCGGATCGGCGAGGTAGTCGAAGGTGGCCGACGGCGGTGACGGGAACGCCACCGACACGTCGGCGATCTGCACACGGCGGGTCGGGCCCGGCATGCTACGAGTCGCCGGCCTTCTCGGTGACACCCGACTTGATCCGGGCGCCGACGTCGGGATCGATGCGGGTCCAGTACTCGAAGGCGCGCACCAGCACCGGCTCGGTCACCCCGTCCAGGAGATGTCCGACGACGTTGTCCACCAACCGATCCCGGGCCGCATCGTCCATCACCTCGCGGACGAGCGTGCCCGGTTGACCCCAGTCGTCGTCGGCGGGATGGTCGACGTAGGCGCTGCGGACGATGTCACCGTCGGCCGCCCACTGGGGCTCCGGCTGTCCCGGATAGACCGCCGCGGGACCGCCCTTGGAGTTCGGCGCGTACACCGGGTCGGAGACCGGATTGATCCGCATCGCACCGTCTTTCGAGTACGAGTGCACGTCGTTGCGCGGGGCGTTGACCGGAATCTGCTTGTAGTTCACGCCGAGTCGCGCACGATGGGCATCGGCATAGGAGAACACGCGGCCGAGCAGCATGCGATCGGGACTGAATCCGATGCCGGGCACGACGTTGTTCGGCTCGAACGCGGCCTGCTCGATCTGCGCGTGGTTGTCGGTCGGGTTGGTGTGCAAGGTCATGGTGCCGACCACCTGCAGCGGATAGTCGCTGTGCGGCCACACCTTGGTGAGGTCGAACGGGTTGAACCGGTAGCTCAGCGCGTCCTCATACGGCATGAGCTGCACCTTGAGGGTCCAGCTCGGCCGGTCGCCGCCCGCGATCGAGTCGAACAGATCCCGCACGTGGTGGTCGCCGTCGCGCCCGGCCATCTGGTCGGCTTCGTCCTGCGTCATGAACTCCACGCCCTGATCGCTGATGAAGTGGTACTTCACCCAGTGTTTGACGCCCTGGGCGTTGACCCACATGTAGGTGTGCGAGCTGTAGCCGTTCATGTGCCGCCACGTCTTCGGTATCCCCCTGTCGCCCATCAGCCAGGTGACCTGGTGAGCCGATTCGGGTGACAGCGTCCAGAAGTCCCACTGCATGTCGTGGTCGCGAAGGTTGTTGTCGGCCCGGCGTTTCTGCGAGCGGATGAAGTGCTGGAACTTCATCGGGTCCTTGATGAAGAAGACCGGCGTGTTGTTGCCGACCATGTCGTAGATGCCCTCGGTGGTATAGAACTTCAGCGCGAAACCGCGCGGGTCACGCCACGTGTCGGGGCTTCCCCGCTCACCGGCCACGGTGGAGAACCGAACCATCATGTCCGTCTTCACCCCTGGCTGGAACAATGCCGCGCAGGTGAACTCGGAGACGTCCCCGGTGGTCTCGAATGTGCCGAAGGCGCCGCTGCCCTTGGCGTGCGGCTGACGTTCGGGGATGCGTTCACGGTTGAACTGGGCCATCTGCTCGATCAGGTAGTGGTCGTGCAGGACGATCGGGCCGGCGGCCCCCACGGTCAGCGAGTGTTCGTCGCTGCCTGCCGGCGCTCCCGAATCCCTCGTCGTATAGAAATCGTTGCTCTCGGACATATCGCCTCCATCGGCGTCGATCCGGTGTCTATTTCGTACGAATGTCGGTGCCGGACTGTTTCAGCACCCGTCCTCGACTGTAGCCGCGCGCCCCGACGCCTGTTCAAAGACCACAAACCGGGCATGCGCGCTAGGCTCTGCGAGTCAGGCAGAGAGCCCCAGGAGTGTAGAACGATGTCGGTGCGCATCGACGATCAGGCGAATCCCGCCGTCGTGCGTCTGTCCATGTTGGGGCCCATCGCGCTGACGATGGATTCGCAGCCAACCGAACTCGGCGCGCCCGGCCAGCGGGCCGTTCTCGCCCGACTCGTGGTGGCCGACGGCCACGTGGTGTCCACGGACCGGCTCATCGACGATCTGTGGAACGGTGAACCGCCGCCGAAAGCGCTGGCCAGCCTGCAGGCACATATCTCCAACCTGCGTCGGGTCCTGGAGCCGGATCGTCCGCCGCGCGCGGCCGCGCGGATTCTCGTCACCGAACCCCCCGGATACGCGCTGCGACTGCCCGTCGACGGTGTCGACGTCTGGCAGTTCGAGCATCTGGTCAACGACCCCGGGACCGATCCGGCCGACCGCCACGGTCGGCTGTCCACGGCGCTCGGCCTGTGGTCGGGTGAGCCGTACGGCCCGTACGCCACGCAGCCGTGGGCGATGGCCGAGGCGGCCCGGCTCGACGAGTTGCGCATGGTGGCGCTGGAGAAGCGCGCGGCCGCTGCCCTCGACCTGGGCCGGCCCGACGAGGTGACCGCGGTGTTGCCCGCCCTGTGCGCCGCCCACCCGACACGTGAGGAACTCTTCCGGCTGCTCGCGCACGCGCAGTATCAACTGGGGCGCCAAGCCGACGCGTTGGAGACCCTGCGCGCCTTGCGAACTCACCTCGCAAACGAACTGGGCATCGATCCCGGACCCGCCATCGGGGAACTCGAGCAGGCAATCCTGCGCCACGACCCGGCCCTGCTCACCGGCCGCGCGCCGGTGGCAGCGGTCCCCGACGCGCCCGACGCACGCGACACCGGGCAATCCGACCGACGCACACCGCTGCGCCACCCGCCGACGGGACGCGAAGCCGAGCTCGAGAAGCTCACCGAGCATGCGACCACCGCCACCGAGACCGGACTGCGCATCGTGTGGGTGAGCGCCGAGGCCGGCGGCGGAAAGTCCACCCTCGCCCAGCTCTTCGCCGACCGCCTCGGCGCCCTGGGCTGGACCACCGTGACCGGGCACTGTCCCGAGGTCGACGGTGCACCGTCGGCGTGGGCGTGGCGCGAGATCCTGCACGGCCTCGGCGCCACGCCGGATGCCGACGACGCGTTCGGGCTGGCACGACTCGTGGTGACCGCGGTCGAGCAGGCCGCCACCCGATCCAGCGTGCTGATCGTCCTCGACGACGTGCATCGCGCGGACAGCGCGACGCTGCAGGTGATGCGCCAGGTGGTCACCTGGATGTCACGACATCCGGTCCTCGTGGTGGCCACCTACCGAGCGTCGGAGGCCGGCTCGGAGCTGTTGGCCTCGGGCGCCTCGCTGGTCTCGGTGACCGCGGATAACATTGCCCTACAGGGACTTTCGGACGCCGGAATCGAAGATCTCGCGCGCTCGGTCGGCCTGTGGCCGCTCACCCCGGCCACCCTGGACCTGCTGCGCCGCCGGACCGACGGCAATCCTCTCTTCGTCCGGGAGTTGGCCAAGCTGGTCGCGTCGCGCGGGCCGCAGGAAGCGATGACGTCGGTGCCGGTCGGGGTGCGCGACGTGCTGTTGCGCCGGGTGGACCGCCTGCCGGCGGATACCGCGTCGATGCTTCGGCTGGCCTCAGTGTGCGGACGTGAGGCGGAGATCGACACCCTGGTGGCTTTGTGGGCCTCGACGGGGGACGACCGTTCGGACACCGAGGATGTCGTGCTCGACGCGATCGACTCCGCGACCGTCGCGGGTTTGCTGACCGCGACCGTCGACCGGGTGCGGTTCAACCATGTGCTGGTCCGCGACGCGGTCTATGACGCCATCCCGGCTCTGCGGCGACGGCGGATGCACTGGCAGACAATGCAGACGCTGCGGGCTCAGCCCCGCCCGGACGCCGAGGAGCTCGCGCACCACGCGGCACTCGGCGCGCGGAGCTCGACCGTCGGCGAGGCGCTGGCGATGGTCGAACCCGTTGCGCGGCAACGCTTCGACACCGAGTTCAAGGCCGATTCGGTGCCGTTGTGGCGGGCGGCCGTCGACCTGCATCTCATGGCCGGCCACGACCACGCCGACGCCGGCGTCGCCGATCGGATCGCGCTGATCGACGCCATGCGCAACCTCGTCACGGCACTGGCGTACAAGGGCGACGTCACCGAGGCACGGACGCGCCGGAACGAGGCCTTGAGACTGGCGCAGGAGCTCGGTGACCGTGCGGTGATACTCGACGTCCTGACATGCTGGCGTACCCCGCACATCTGGACGACTCGTCCGCAGGGTGATGCCGATCCGGTCATGACGTCGGCGGTGCTCGAGATCCTGCCGGCCACATCGGGGGCGGACCGGGCGCGGTTGCTGGTGACGGCGGCGCTGGAGTTCGAGGGCAACGACCTGGACCGGGCGGCCGCCTATTCTGCGGAGGCCGTCGAACTGGCGCACGAGATCGCCGATCCGGAGTTGCGTTGCGCGACCCTGAACGCCCGGGTGTTCACCGCCCTGGGACCGGAGAGGCACCATGACCTCCTGGATATCGCCGCCGAATTTCTCCGTGCGGCAGAAGAGTCGAACAATTTCGCCTACCAGGCGGCGGCGCATTGGGGCATGTTCCAGGCGTTGAACGCGCGGGTCGACCTCCCCGGTGCGGTTGCCGAGATGCGACTCGCGCTGCGGACGGCGAACAGTGGTCGCGTCGGCGAACTGGTGGTGGTGCTGTCCACGTACAACGCGGTGCTCGACGTCTTGCGCGGCGATCTCGATCAGGCCGAGCGTGGCTATGCCGCGGTGTCGGCGAACCTGGTGTCGGCCGGCCTGCCGAACGGCGCCAACATCGGCGTCGTCGGGCAACTCGTGGTGTCGTGGTACCGGGGGTCGTTCGCGCATCTCGTGGACGCGCTTGATGAGCTCTATGCAATTGCGCCCGACCGGATGGGTTGGGTGTACGCAATCAGCCTGCTCGATGCCGGCCGGACCGAACAGGCCCGCACGATCGCCGAGCAGCGGCCGCGTCCACAGCGTGACTATTACTGGACGGCCATGGAAGCGTTTCACGCCCGCGCACTGGTCCGCCTCGGCATGGTCGAGGAAGGCCGGGAACTCTATGCGGAGCTGTCCGGGTTCTCCGGCACGGTGGCCGGACTCAATTCCGGCAGTGTGGCTTTCGGTCCGACGGATGTCGTGCTGGCCGAGCTGGCCGAACTGATCGGCGACCACCGGGGCGCCGCCCGACATCGCGAGATCGCGGTCGAGGTGGAGGAGAAGGTCCGTCGCGGGCTGGCCGAGGTCGGGCGGATGGGCTGACCTCCGCGCTCACGCGCGGTCCGCGAACCGCTTGTCCTCGGCGAGGGCCGTCCCGGCGAGAATCGACTCCTCCTCGACCGCCGGGATCCGCGACACGGCGTCCTCGGCACGCTGCCGCTCGGACGACACCGGCAACGCCTCCTCGCGGTCGGCGACCTCGAGTGCGGCGTGGACCGTGCTCAGCACCACCGCTCCGACGGCGACGGCCATCGCACCGATCACGAACGGGACGTGAGCGTTGAAGTGTTCCACCAGCTTTCCGGCGGCGAACGGCGCGAGTCCACCACCGATGAAGCGGACGAATCCGTAGGTGGCCGAGGCGACGGGGCGCGGCACCGGCGCGATGCTCATGACGGCGGTGGTGACCAGGGTGTTGTTGAGACCGACGAAGATGCCCGACGCGATCACCGCACCGATGACCACCCAGCGGTCGTCCGACCAGATGCCGATCACCAGGCAGACGACGGCCATGCCGGCCAGCGCGCCGTACAGGGTCCTGGGAGTGCCGAAGCGCGACTTGAGGATCGGGGCGCCGAAGACCGCGAACAGGGCCACCAGGATACCCCAGCCGAAGAAGACGAACCCGAGCTCGGGGGCCGACAGGTGCATCAGGAAGGGCGCGTAGCCGAGGATGGTGAAGAAGCCCCAGTTGTACAGCAGGCCGGTGACGCTGGTGATGGCCAGGCTCCGATGCCGCAGTGCCGCAATGGGTTCGATGATCGACGATTTCTCGGTCGGCGTCGGCGTGGCGGGCAGCAGCGTGATGGTGGCGACAAGCGCGATCAACATGAGCACCGCGACACCGAAGAACGGGCCGCGCCAGCTGACGGTGCCCAGCAGGCCTCCGACCAGCGGACCGAGCGCGATACCCACGCCCAGCGCGGTCTCGTAGAGCACGATCGCGCCGGCGAATCCGCCGCTCGACGCTCCGACGATCACCGCGAGGGAGGTCGCGATGAACAGGGCGTTGCCCAGTCCCCAGCCGGCGCGGAAGCCGACGATCTGGGCGATCGAACCACTGAAGCCCGCGGCCGCGGCGAAGGCCACGATCAGCACCAGACCGACGATCAGCGTCCGTTTCGCGCCGATCCGGCTCGAAACCCACCCGGTGACGAGCATGGCCATCGCGGTGACCACGAGGTAGCTGGTGAACAGCAGGGTCACCTGCGACGGCGTGGCGTCGAGCTGGGCCGACAGCGACGGGAGGATCGGGTCGACCAACCCGATCCCCATGAACGACACGACGCAGGCGAACGCGACCGCCCACACGGCGCGGGGCTGCTGGAACGCGGAGGTGATGGAAGACGTGGAAGGCATAAATACATAGATACTTTATATAAATATTCTATGCAACCCCGATGTGACCCAATAGACTGAGACCATGCACGACGACCTGCACGAATCCGCGGACGCGCTGTACTCGCTGATCTCCGATTTCCTCCGACAGCAGCCGCGGGACATGAGCCTGACATCGGTGTCGACACTGTCGACCCTGCGCATGCACGGCCCGCAGCGCATCACCGCACTCGCCGGTATCCAGGGCGTGACGCAGCCGTCGATGACCGCGCTCGTCGGCTCACTGGAGAAGTCCGGCCACGTCCGCCGGCGCCACGATCCCGCCGACGGACGCGCCACGCTCGTCGAACTGACCGACGCCGGCCTCGAGTACTCGACGCGACGCCGGGAACGGGGCACCGAACGAATCGGCGATCTGATCGCCCGTCTTCCCGACGACCTGCGCACCGCCCTGCTCGACGCCACGCCGGCCATCCGACAACTCGATGAATTGTCTCGGCGCTCCGCTGCGGATACGGTCGCGAAATAGCAGAATCCGGCGGTATGACCACGACATCCGCGTGGCACGCGAGCGTCGAGGACGTGCTGCGGGCCACCGAGTCGAGCCCGGACGGCTTGACCGAGGCCGAGGCGGCCGCACGCCTGGCCCGAAACGGCCCCAACGCATTGCGGACCGTCCGGGCCCGTCCCTGGCATATCCTGATCAACCAGTTCCGCAGTGCCCTCATGGTCTTGCTGATCGTGACCGCCGTACTGGCGTTCGCCCTCGGTGACCGCAATGACGCCGTGGTGATCGGCATCATCCTGACCGCGAGTGTGCTCGGCGGATTCGTCAACGAGTACCGGGCAGCCAAGGCGACCGAGGCGCTGCACGATCGGGTTCACCACAGCACCACGGTGATTCGCGACGGACGAGCGCAGACCGTCGACGTCGCCGGCCTGGTGGTGGGCGACATGGTCCGCATCGTGCTCGGCCAGCTCGTGCCCGCCGACCTCCGGCTGACCGAGGTCACCGATCTGGAATGCAACGAGAGTGTGCTCACCGGCGAATCGGCCGCCGTCGCCAAACAGCTCGACACGCTTGCCGCCGACACTCCCCTCGGCGAGCGCACGAACTGCGCCTACATGGGCACCGTGGTGCAGGCCGGGGCCGGCGCGGGCGTCGTCGTCGCCACCGGGGAACGCGCCGAGTTCGGTTCGGTGGCAGCCGGACTCGGAGACGATCCGCCGCAGACCGCCTTTCAGAAGGGCCTCTCGAAGTTCTCGGTGCTCCTCCTCCAGGTGGCGGTGCTGCTGACGATCTTCATCATCATCGCGAATCTCATCCTGGGCCGCCCGCTCATCGAATCGCTGCTGTTCGCGCTGGCGATCGCCGTCGGGATCACACCGCAACTCCTCCCCGCGGTGGTGACCACCGCCCTGGCGGCCGGTTCACGACGACTCGCCGCCGCGAAGGTACTGGTCAAGCGCCTGGTGGCGATCGAGGACCTCGGCGACGTCGACATCCTGCTCACCGACAAGACCGGCACGCTGACCGAGGGACGCATCGCCTTCATCGCGGCGGTGTGCCCCGATGGCCGCACCGACGACCACGTCCTGCTGACCGGCCTGCTGTCCACGGATTCCACTGCGGCGGAGGGCGTCACCAGTGGAAACGACCTCGACAAGGCCCTGTGGCAGGGCGCCGGGGCGGTCGCCGACCAGGTGTCGCGCTACCGCCGGATCACCACACGACCGTTCGACCACGTCCGGCAGATGGCGTCCGCGATCTCGGTCGGACCCGACGGCCGACACCGGCTGGTGGTCAAGGGCGCACCCGAGCGAATCCTGGAGCGCTGCACCACGATCGCGCCCACCGCCCAGGCGACCCTGGACGGGCTGTTCGCCCAGGGCTCCCGGGTGGTCGCACTCGCGACCCGCGAGATGCCGGACGATCGCGACACGATCGGCGACGGCGACGAACGTGACCTGACCCTGACCGGCTTCCTCGAATTCCTGGACAAACCGAAAACCTCTGCGGCGCAGTCTCTGAAGGAGCTCGCTGACCTGCACATCACCGTCAAGGTCGCCACCGGCGACAACGTGGTGGTGGCCGACAAGGTCGTGGCCGACCTCGGGATGACCTCCGGCGGCAGCATCACCGGCCCCGAACTCGCCCGCCTCGACGACGACGAGTTCACCCGGATCGTCCGGGAGCGCACCGTCTTCGCCCGCGTCACACCCGAGCAGAAGGCCCACATCGTCGGCGCCCTGCGGCAGCACGGGCAGTCCGTCGCCTTTCTCGGGGACGGCGTGAACGACGCACTCGCCCTGCACCGGGCCGACGTCGGCATCTCCGTCGACAGCGCCACCGACGTCGCCAAGGATTCCGCGGATGTCGTTCTGCTGGAGAAGGATCTCGGTGTGCTCGCCCGCGGGGTCGCCGAGGGCCGGCGCACCTTCGCGAACACCATCAAGTACGTCCAGATGAGCGCGTCGAGCAACTTCGGCAACATGTTCAGCGCCGCAGGCGCTTCCGCGATCCTGCCGTTCCTGCCGATGCTGCCCAGTCAGATCCTGCTGAACAACCTGCTCTACGACGGCAGCCAGCTGGCGATCCCGAGCGATCGGGTCGACCCGGAAAACCTACGGTCACCGTCGCATTGGGACATCGCGGCGATCCGGCGCTTCATGCTCTACTTCGGCCCGATCAGTTCACTGTTCGACTTCCTGACCTTCGCCGCCCTGATCAACATCTTCCACGCACAGGCGGCCGAGTTCCACACCGCATGGTTCGTGGAATCACTGGCCACCCAGACACTCATCGTCTTCGCGATCCGCACACGCCGCATCCCGTTTCTGCGCAGTCGCGCGGCGCCGGTACTCGTCGCGGCCGTGACCGTCGTCCTGCTGATCGGGATCGTCCTGCCGTTCACGCCGCTGGCCTCCGCCCTGGGGTTCGTGCGACTGCCGATCGGCTTCTACCTGCTCGTCGTGGTCATGGTGGTGGCCTACCTTGTGGTCGTCGAGTTCGCCAAGCATGTCTACTACTCGAGCACCACCTTTCGCCCGGAACTACCGCCGCGATGGCGTGGACACGAGCATCATCTGGAGCGGCGCACCTCCCGATTCACCGTCGTCGCGCATTGAGCCGGCCCGTCAGCCACCCATATGTGCCAGTTGCGCCATGAGGCCGTCGCGCGTCCCGTCGGACTCGGAGAACCGTAGGGGGCGAACCCGTTCGACGAGGATCTCGCGAGTCGCGGTGGGCAGCAACGCCATCACCTCGTCGAGGAAGTCGTCGAGCGGCATCGCCCACGCCGCCTCGGCCTGACCGGGCATCAGATCGGTCTGCACGGCCGGCGGGACGAGCTCGAGCACGCCGATTCCCTTGTCGGCGAACTGTGTTCGCATGCTGTCGGTGAACGAGTGGATCGCCGCCTTGGTGGCACCGTAGGTCGGCGTGCCTGCCATCGGGGTGAACGCCAGTCCGGACGAAACCGTGATGATCGTCGGGTCGGGTTGCGCGGCAAGGAATTCGGCGAATGCGGACACCAGCCGCAGGGGTCCCAGGATGTTGGTCTCGACTTCGGCGACGGCGGCGTCGAGGAACGACGGGTCGCTCAGGTCCTCGGCACGCATGATGCCGGCCATCGCGATCACCACGTTGGTGTCGGGGAATCGGGTCTGCACGTCGGCGCTGGCCCGGGCGACGTCGTCGGCGTCGGCCGTGTCGATCCGGACGGCCGCGATCCCCGGGTGGGCCTCGACGATCTGTTCCAGGACCTCGGTGCGGCGTCCGCCGACGATGACCTGATTGCCGGCGTCGTGCAACCGGAGCGCGAGTCCGAGACCGATGCCGGAGGTCGCGCCGGGGATGAAGATGGTGTTTCCGCTGAGCTTCACGGGTTTCTCCTGTTCGAGTCTGGAATCGTCGGACACCATCGAGTTCACCGGATGGGCCCGGGCGCCACCAGGCAGCAGTCATCCACGGATCACGAGTCCCTGGATCCGGTCGGCCGGATACCGCAGAGTGGACGGATGACGACCGATCGCACCGGACTCGCCGAGTTCCTGCGGCGGCGGCGAGAAGCACTGCAGCCCGCCGACGTCGGTCTCCCCTCCGGCTCTCGACGGCGTACCCGAGGTTTGCGCCGGGAGGAGGTCGCGATGCTCGCCGGCATGTCGGCCGACTACTACAGCCGGCTCGAGCAGCAACGCGGGCCACACCCGTCGGATCAGATGCTCGCCGCCATCGCGCAGGCACTGCATCTGTCGCTCGACGAGCGAGATCACCTGTTCCGCCTGGCCGGACAGAATCCGCCCGATCGGATCTCCCGCGACGATCATGTCAGTCCCGGGATGATGCGCATCGTCGATCGGCTCGCCGACACCCCGGCGATGGTGGTCAACAGCGCCGGGGAGACGCTGCTGCAGACCGCACCCGCCGTCGCGCTGGTCGGGGACGAGATGCATCTGACCGGATTCTCCCGCAGCATCGCGTACCGCTGGTTCACCGATCCCGTTACCCGGCAACGGTTTCCGGTGGAGGACCATGACCTGCACGCTCGCGCGCACACGGCGCGGCTGCGGGATGCGGTGACCCGGCAGGGCGCATCGTCGCGTCCCGCGATGATCGCCGACGCACTGCTCGCGCAGAGCACGGAGTTCGGCGACCTCTGGCAGCGGCACGACGTCGCGACCCGTCTGACCGATCAGCGCAAACGTCTACTGCATCCGGAACTCGGTCTGATCGAGGTGAACTGCCAAACCCTGTTCGACCCGGACACCACCCACGGACTGCTGGTCTACACCGCGACCCCGGGCAGCGAGAGCCATCAGAAGCTGGCGATGCTCGCGGCGGTCAGCACCTGAGGACCTCAGAGTGCGTATTCGACCCCGGTGAGTTGTTCTGCGTTGTTCCACAACGTAACTGCGAGCTCCGCATCGAACGCCTTGCGGTTGGGCGCGACGACGATCGGTGGTCCCGACGATCCCAGGAGTCCGGACGGTCCGTAGTACTGGCCGCCGAGCACCGATGGGTCGGTGGCCGCCCGAAGTGACGGAAGCGCACCTTCGGGACCGTCCATGATGAAGGTGCGGCGGATCGGCCGCAACGACGGCGTGGTGAAAAGCCAACTCAGCACACGACCTTGGTTGCGCATCACGCCGCTGTGGGTGCTACCCGGATGTGCGGCAACCGACATCGTGCCGGTGCGACCACGGTCGGCGAGCCGCCGCTGCAGTTCGATCGCACCCACCAATTGGGCCAACTTCGACCGGGCATAGGCCCTGGCGGGGTTGAACGACCGATCCATGCGCAGGTCGTCGAAATCGATGACACCCGCACCGTGCACATTGCTGCTCACCGTCACCACCCGGGCCGCGGGCGCTGCGTACAGCGAGCCGATGAGCAGCCCGGTCAGGGCGAAGTGTCCGAGAAAGTTGGTGCCGAAATCCATTTCGAAGCCGTCCGCGGTGAGTTCGCGATGCCCGGCCATCACGCCCGCATTGTTGATCAGCACGTCGATGGCGGGGTGGGCGGCGGCGATCTCCGCGGCGGCCTTGCGCACCGACGCCAGGTCGGCGAGGTCGAGCGCGACGAGTTCCAGCCTTGCGTCGGGCACGCCGGCGACGATGCCGTCACGTGCGTCGGCCGCCGCATCCACGTTTCGGCAGGCCATCACCACATGCGCACCGAGCGTCGCCAGATGGCGCGCGGTGGCGAGTCCGACGCCGGAGTTGGCCCCGGTCACGACCGCTGTCCGGCCGGCCATCGACGGCGCATCCGCCGCCGACCAGCCCTTCTGGGACATTCTCTTCCCCGGCATCATTTCCCCTCGGTCACCCCGCGCACGGTGCATTCACAGTGCCACAGCACCAGCCGGAAGCAGGCAGAATGGTCGGGTGCGCAATGCGGTCCGCTGCCGTCGGCTCACGACCCGCACCGTGCCGGCCGTGGCGATGATGCTCGCTGTGGGCCTGACCTCGGTGGGCTGCTCACCGGCAGCCCAGCCGGCACCCTCGGCGGCGTCGTCGAGCCAGGTGCCCCAAGCCCACCGCGGGGGCCCCGGCCTGGCGATGAAAGACCTGCGTAACCTGCCGGCGTCGTCGACGATCGGCGTGCGGCGCTACTACTACTCCGTCCCCAGCGGCCCGGCGGACCCACGACAGAACTGGATCGACCTCTACCTGCCCGGAGACGCCGGCAAGGACGCGACACCCGTGGTGGTCCTGATCCATGGCGGGGCGTGGCAGTCCCATATCGGCGCCGACAGTTTCGTCACCTTCGCCCGCCACCTCGCCGAACGCGGTCTGGCGGTGTTCAACGTGGAGTATCGACGCGTCGGAAGTGGCGGCGGCTGGCCGACGACGTTCACCGACGTCGCGGCCGCACTCGACACGGTGCCGTCGATCGCCAAGGGACTGCCTCAGCTCGACATCGCCGAGTCGGTGGTGGTCGGGCACTCCGCGGGCGGACAGCTCGCGGTGTGGGCGGCGACGCGGCACCGGCTCGACCACCACGAATTGGGATCGAACCCCGAGTTCACCCCGGAGCACGTGATCTCGCTGGCCGGCCCGCTGGACATGCGGCGTGCGGTGGCGCTCGGCGACACCCGCATCGTGCGTGCGCTCGGGGGGCCGCCGCAGGAATATCCCCAGCGCTACGCCGCGGTCGACCCGATCCAGAATCTCGATCCGGGCATCGGGGTGATCGCGATCAACGGTTCCGCCGACACCACCGTCCCCGATGTGCTGGCCACCGACTACGTCCGGGCGGACCGGGCCGCGGGCGGTAAGGCACGCGCGATCATCCTGCCGGG
This sequence comes from Gordonia sp. NPDC003424, assembly GCF_053588655.1. NCBI lineage: Bacteria > Bacillati > Actinomycetota > Actinomycetes > Mycobacteriales > Gordoniaceae > Gordonia > Gordonia sp. NPDC003424. The sequence continues at coordinate 31,290 of NZ_JBSFQJ010000027.1, read as the reverse complement.
GCAGACCCATTCGTCGATCGTCAATCCCAGGAGCCGGGCGTTCGACGAGGTGGTGGAGTTGATCACGCGTATCGCCAACGACGCGCACGCCGACGAGTTGGGGTGAGCCGCGCCGGAATTGTCGCGTCCACGCAGTAGCATCGCTGCGTGTGAGTACCGTCGTAACCCCTTCCGGGAGTCATCCGACCCCGTATGAGGATGCGGCGACGGGCAACACGTCCCCCTATCGGCACGACCTCGACGGATTGCGCGGGATCGCCATCGCGCTGGTGGCGATCTTCCACGTCTGGTTCGGTCGCGTATCGGGTGGCGTCGACGTTTTCCTGACGCTGTCCGGCTATTTCTTCGTGGCATCACTGCTCAAGCATGTGATCGCGACGCAGCCCGCCGGCGTGCCGTGGGCCGCGGCCGTCAACCCGTGGCCGCGGCTCTGGCGTCTGGCCCGACGGCTCCTGCCGGCGCTGGCCGTCGTCCTGGTGGTCATCACCGCGCTGATCGCGCTGATCATGCCGAAGACCCGCTGGGGTCCGCTCGGCTCGGAGGTGCAGGCGAGCGCCCTCTACTACCAGAACTGGCATCTGGCGTTCGATTCGCAGGACTATCAGGCCGCGGATTCGGCGAACAGCCCGATGCAGCATCTGTGGTCGATGTCGATGCAGGGCCAGTTCTTCGTCATCACCCTCGTCTGCGGATTTGCTCTGGGCGGGCTGCTGCGCGCCCTGTCACGCCGGTTCACGGTGCTCGCCACGCCGTCGGCGATCCGCGGCGTCGTCGGGTTCGCGCTGCTGGCCGTGGCCATGGCGTCGTTCGCGTGGGCCAATTACCGGCACGGGGTGAATCAGCCCTTCAACTACTACGACACCGTGTCACGGCTCTGGGAGCCGCTGGCCGGCGGACTGCTCGCGGTGTGGATGCCCCGCCTGCCGCTGCGCCCCTGGCTGCGCAACGCGCTCGGCGCACTCGCGCTCGCCCTGATCATCACCTGCGGCTGGTGGATCGCCGGCGTGCAGCAGTATCCGGGCGCATGGGCGCTGGTCCCGGTGGGTGCGACGCTGCTGATCATCTGGACCGGTGCGGCGGCGACCGCTCCGATGACCGAGGCCGGCACCATCCCAGTGACCGCCGCCGGTCCCGGCCGGCTCAGCAACGCGCTGGCCCATCCACGGCTGGTGTGGCTCGGCTCCATCGCCTATGCCCTGTACCTGTGGCACTGGCCGCTGCTGATCTTCTACCTGACCTGGCGTTACCAGGACGACGTGAACTGGCTCGAGGGAACCGCGATCCTCGCGGTCTCGGTGGTCCTGGCCTGGGCGACGACACGGTTCGTCGAGGCGCCGATGCGGTCCGGCCGGGCGACGACGTTGCCGGCCGCCTACCGCCGCGCCCTGCTCGCGGTCATCGTGATCACCAGCCTGGTCGCCGGGGTGACCGCCGTCGTCTGGCAGCGCAACGCCGCCAACGCCACGGTGAACACCGCCCACCTCGACCCGCGGCTGTACCCCGGGGCCCGCGCCTTCCTCGACGGCGCACCCGTACCGAAGGTCGACCCGCAGCCCAGTCCGGAGGTCGCGGACAAGGATTGGCCGATCACCTCTTACGACTCGATGATCAGCGGGTGGAAGGACCCGTCGATCAAGGTCGGGGTGTACGGCGACACGACCGCCACCCGGACCATCGCACTGGTGGGCGGCTCACATGCCGAGTACTGGATCACCGCGCTCGACGACATCGGCAAACGCCACGGCTTCCGGGTGACGACCTACCTGAAGGTCGGATGCGCGCTCACCACCAGTCACGTGTTCACCTGGTTCGGCCAGAAGTACTACCAGTGCAACGACTGGTCGCGGCGGGTGATGGATCGGCTCGCCGTCGACAAACCCGAGGTGGTGTTCACCAACTCGACCCGCCCGGTGGAGCAGGGGCCCGGCGACTACGTACCCCAGGACTACAAGGACATCTTCGATCAGTTCCGGGATCGAGGCCAGCGGGTGGTCGCGGTGCGCGACAACCCCTGGGCACACGGCAAGCTGAAGCCGCCGGAATGCCTGGCCGAGGGGAAGAAGCCGCAAGTGTGCGGTGTGCCGCGCGCACAGGCCCTCGCACCGACCGATCCGGCGGCGGACATCGCGGCAGACTACCCCAACATGTCGTTCCTCGACTACTCCGACGGCATGTGCACCGCGACATATTGCCCGGCCGTGGTCGGGAACATCCTGCTCTGGCATGACTACCACCACCTCACGGCGACCTTCGTCCGCAGCCTGATCCCCGCGCTCGACCACGACCTCTCGACGTCGTTGCGCTGGTGGTGAGATCGCTCACACCAAACGGGCTGAACTCGCAGGTCAGACGCTGTGCAGCGATCATCACAGGATGCTTCAAGGTTCGGCTGTTACGGTGATTCGGTTGCTCATGCAAACGACTTTTCTCGTCGAACAGGGGATGGCTGAGACACGCGTATGACCACGATCGCGCCGGAGAACACCAAGGCAACCGCAGCAGCGACGGTGCTCGGCACCGTCAGCCGCTCGACGGATGCGGTTCGGCAGACCGGTCGACGGGCCTACCTGTATCACCTCGACCTGATTCGCGCGACCACGTTCTCGCTGGTCATCTTTGTGCACTGCCTCACCAACACCACCGACGAGTTCACCAGCCTCGGCGTCAACACCACCGCCCTACTGCTGCATTTCACCCGCAACACCTTCTTCGCCCTGACCGGCTTCGTACTGATGTACCAGAACTTCGACAAGGCCGACTTCAGCACAATCGCGTTCTGGCGCAAGCGAATCAAGCTCGTCATCTTCCCGTACCTGGCGTGGTCGGCCATCTACTGGGTGATCACCGACATGTGGGCCAACGGACGGCTCGGCCAAATCCCCGGCAGCCTGGGCGAATTCGCCGGAAAGCTCAGCTGGGGGCTGTCCGGGTTCCAGATGTACTTCCTGTTCGTGATGCTGCAGGTCTATCTGGTGTTCCCGCTGGTGCTGTGGCTGGTGCGCGCCACCCGGGGCCATCACCTCCAGGTGCTGGTCGCCAGCTTCGTTGTGCAGCTGGCCATCGCGTCCACCATCACCCACTGGAATCCGCCGGGCGTCGTCGCGCAGTACTGGTGGCACAACTACGCGACGTTCGTGCCGTATCAGTTCTTCATCCTCTACGGCGCGGTGGCCGCGGTACACCGCGAGGCGATCGGCGACTGGCTGCGCGGCAAGGGCTGGATGCTGTTCGGGGCGCTCGTCACGACGGGCACCCTCGCCGTCGGCGTGTATCTCGGCGGGGTGTGGTTCGCGGGTAAACCCGTCCATGACAACAACTCCGCCTTCTACCCGACCCTTCTACCGTTCCTGGTCGTCGCGATCGCGTGTCTGTACTCGGTGGCGCTGAACTGGGGTGAGCGGTGGCGCGAGTTCACCCCGCGGTTCGCCCGGGCGGTGTCGTTCGCGTCGAACCGTTCGTTCGGCGTGTTCCTCGCGCACGTCCTCGTGCTGTGGTTCATCCTGCGGCCGAAGTCCGGTGATCAACCGTGGATTCTGGTGACGCTGGGACAGCCGTGGGGCACGCTCGTCGTCTACCTGGCGACGATCGCCGGCTCGCTGCTCCTCGTCGAAATACTGCGCCGGCTGCCGGGATCGCTCTGGCTCACCGGACGCCCCCGCTTGGCGTTACGGAGCTGAGCAGGGCGCGCGGCTGCGCGAGCAGGAGCTCGCGCAGATGGTTGCGGACCACGGTGAGCGTCGGGCAGTCACACCGCGCCGCCATCCCGATGGCGTCGACGCCATGGCCGCGGCACAGTGCGATGGCCCGCGACAGGTGGAAGTCCTGGGTGACGATCACCGCGCGCGTAACGCCGAACACCGTCCGCGTGCGAGCGCAGCTGGCATCGGTGTCGATTCCCCCGGGGTCGTCGACGATCGCCGCGGCGGGCACGCCACGCGTCTGCAGATAGTTGCGCATCACCGCCGGTTCGTCCCCGGCCTCAGCGGAACCGTTGCCGGAGTTGATGATTCGCGTGACGCGCCCGGTCTGATACAGCTCGAGTGCGGTATCGAGGCGACCCCGGACGTAGTCGCCCGGGACACCGTCGCGCACCAGTGACCCGAGAACCAGCGCGGTGGAGCCCGGCGGGACGGCAGCCGATTCGACGGTGCGCCCGGCAGCCAGGACGAAGGTCCACGTCGCCGCGATCGTGATGATCAGCTCGACACCCACCAACCCGATGAGCACGAGATACGACGGGAGACGCACCGCCTCAACGTACGCGGGCAACGAGTCCCCGGGTCACGAGAGTTCGCCCCCCGACTTTGGGTTCGTCCACCCCTTGCAGGAAGGGGAGGAACGCAAAGCGGGAGGACGAAGCGCGGGCCTCGGTGGGTCGTTCGTCACGTTCTTGGAAGAATCCCGTCCGACTCACAGGTCGCGGGCTGATACTGGTCGGATGGAATACATGCCGGTCACGTCGTCGATGTTCTTGATCGCGGAGACCCGCGAGCAGCCGATGCATGTCGGCGGCCTGCAACTGTTCATCCCGCGCGAGGGACAAAGCGGGACCGAGCTCGCCGAGGAGATCTTCGACAACTTCCACGGCTGCCGGAACGTCCGATCGCTGTTCCGCAGGCGTCCGGCATCTCCGGTCTCGTTGATGGGCAATCTGGCCTGGACCTACGACGACGACATCGACTTCGACTACCACGTCCGCCGCACGGTCCTGCCGCGTCCCGGCCGCATCCGCGAACTACTGCGGTACGTCTCGCTCAATCACGGCGCACTCCTCGACCGCAACCGGCCGATGTGGGAACTGCATGTCATCGAGGGCCTCGAGGACGGTCGGGTCGCGACGTACACCAAGATCCATCACTCGCTGATGGATGGGGTGTCGGCGATGCGACTGCTGGAGGACGCCCTGTCACCCGATCCCGACGACCGCAACGGCACCGCCATGTGGGACTCGGCGCTCAGTCGTAAACGGCGTCGGCCGCCCGCCGCGGCCACGGGCAGGCTGCGCGGCACGGTCTCCGGAGCGGTGCATCTGGCCGGTCAGGCGGTGAATGTGACCGAGCAGATCGTCGGGGCCGGCCCGGCGATCGCGAAGATCGCCTGGACCGCGGTCACCGACGACTCGTTCACGTCCCCGTTCGTGCCGGCTCCGAGCACGCTGCTCAACGCGTCGATCGGCAGCGCCCGGCGATTCGCCGCCCAGCAGTGGCCGCTGGACCGGCTCAAGGCCGCCGCGGCAGCACTCGACATCACCCTCAACGACGTCATCCTCGCCATGTGCGCGGGGGCGCTGCGCGCGTACCTCATCGATCGCGACGCTCTTCCGGACGCGCCACTGATCGCCGCGGTACCCGTGTCGACCCGGACGGACGCGTCGGACGAGGCCGGCAACTCCGTGACGGTGATCCTGGCCAACCTGGCCACCGATCAGCCCGATCCCGAGCGCCGACTCGCCACCATCGTCAGGTCGACGCGAAAGTCCAAAGAGGTGATCCGCGGACTGAGTCCACTGCAGGCACTCACGTTCGGTGCGGCGGCCGCCCTCCCGCTCGCCCTGGCCACCGTGCCGGGCTTCGTCCGGTTCACTCCCCCGCAGTTCAACCTGTTCATCAGCAACGTCCCTGGTCACCAGGAACCCCGGTACTGGAACGGGGCGCGCCTCGAGGGTTCCTACCCGGTCTCGATCGCGATGGAAGGTCTCGCACTCAACATCACCGTGACGTCGACGGCCGACCAGGTCAACTTCGGTCTGATCGGTGCCCGCAAGGAGCTGCCGAGCCTCCAGCGCCTCCTCACCCACCTCGACACCGCGCTCGAGGAGCTGGAGAAAGTAGCCGGGATCACAGCCTGATCGGGCCACGCAGAATTGTGCATTCTGCTTTCCTCTGGTGATACTGCACTGAGGTGCGCCGCCTGACGTCTGTGCCGGCCTCAACTTAGGTCAGCCTTGGCAGCGCCGGAGTGCCGTGAGGAATTACGGTTACCTTCAAGCACGCGTCGACTCTGCGCACTCAGCCCTGCGCGGATCCCAGGGTCGGCGAGGAGACCAGAGAGGGGCCGGGACGCCGTGAATGCCACGACGATCGCCATCGGCACGATTGCTGCGGTCATCAGCCTGTTCTGTTGGGCCTTGTTCCTGCGCGGGGTGTGGACCATGGTCCGCGCCATCGGTCAGGGCCAGCGCGTCGACAGTTCACGCTTCTGGCCGTTCTTCCCCCGCCTGTGGACGATGCTCAAGGAGTTCATCGCCCACACCCGGATGGCGAAGTTCCGCACGGTCGGGTGGGCCCACTGGCTGGTGATGGTCGGCTTCCTCCTCGGCTTCGTGCTGTGGTTCGAGGCTTACGGCCAGATCTTCGACCCCGAGTTCCACTGGCCGGTGATCGGCGCGTGGAACATCTACATCCTCGCCGACGAACTGCTCGGGCTGGGCACGGTGATCGGCATCGTCGCGCTGATGATCATTCGTCAGCGCAATCACCCGCGGGTGCCCGAACGCCTGTCGCGGTTCTCGGGTTCTCGATTCGGGGCGGCGTACTTCGTCGAGTGGGTCGTGCTGCTCGAGGGCCTCGGCATGATCTTCGTCAAGACGTTCAAGATCGCCTCCGGCCTGGAGGACCCGCCGGTCTGGACGTCGTTCTTCACCCACTATTTCGCGCAGCTCTTCGAGGGCTGCTCCGAGTACTGGGTCACCGGCGCCGCTGTGGTGAAGCTGATGAGCGGCATGGTGTGGCTCGCGGTGGTGGGCAGCCACATCGACTGGGGCGTCGCCTGGCACCGGTTCGCCGCGTTCTTCAACATCTACTTCAAGCGCGAGCAGGACGGCGGGGTGGCCCTCGGCGCCGCCAAGCCGATGATGAGCAACGGCAAGGTGCTCGACATGGAGTCCGCCGACCCGGATGTCGACGCGTTCGGCGCGGGCAAGGCCGAGGACTTCTCGTGGAAGGCGTGGCTGGACTTCACCACGTGCACCGAGTGCGGTCGCTGCCAGTCGCAGTGCCCTGCCTGGAACACCGGTAAGCCGTTGAGCCCCAAGCTGCTCATCATGTCGCTGCGCGATCACGCGCAGGCCAAGGCGCCATATCTGATCGCCGGTGGTCGCACCGACATGGGCGGCGACGAGGTCGGGCTGGTCGACGCGGACGGAAACGTGCTCGAGGACAAGCTCAACGCCATTCCGGCGGCTGCTCGCGCCGAGGCCGGCCGCAAGCTGGTCGGCGAGAGCGCCGGGTCCGGCACGATCGAGGACGGCGAACTCGGCGCGGTGATCGACACCGAGACGCTGTGGAGCTGCACCACCTGCGGCGCCTGCGTCGAGCAGTGCCCGGTCGACATCGAGCACGTCGACCACATCATCGACATGCGCCGCTACCAGGTGCTCATCGAGTCGGACTTCCCGTCCGAGCTCGCGGGCATGTTCAAGAACCTGGAGAACAAGGGCAACCCCTGGGGCCAGAACGCGTCGGCCCGCGCCAACTGGATCGACGAGGTCGACATCGACATCCCGGTGTTCGGCAAGGATGTCGAATCGTTCGAGGGCTTCGAGTACCTGTTCTGGGTCGGCTGCGCCGGCGCGTACGAGGACCGCGCGAAGAAGACCACCAAGGCGGTCGCCGAGCTCCTCGACATCGCGGCGGTGAACTTCCTGGTCCTCGGCGAGGGCGAGACGTGTACCGGTGACTCCGCGCGCCGCGCCGGCAACGAGTTCCTGTTCCAGATGCTGGCCCAGCAGAACATCGAGATGTTCAACGAGGTGTTCTCCACGGCGCCGGAGCAGCGGAAGAAGATCGTCGTCACCTGCGCGCACTGCTTCAACGCATTGGGCAACGAGTACCCGCAGGTCGGCGGCAAGTACGAGGTGGTGCACCACACCCAGCTGCTGAACCGCCTGGTGCGGGAGAAGCGTCTGGTGCCCGTCGCGCCGATCGGCGAGGGCGTCACCTACCACGACCCGTGCTACCTCGGACGCCACAACCAGGTGTACGACGCCCCGCGCGAACTGATGGGCGCCTCGGGCTCCACGCTGACCGAGATGCCGCGCCACGGCGAACGGTCCATGTGCTGCGGCGCCGGCGGTGCGCGCATGTGGATGGAAGAGCAGATCGGCAAGCGCATCAACCTCGACCGGGTCGACGAGGCACTCGACACCTTGTCGGGGGTCACGCAGGAGACCAAGAAGGTCGCCACCGGCTGCCCGTTCTGCCGGGTGATGCTGACCGACGGGGTCACCGCGCGGACCAGCGGCACCGAGGACGAGGGCAAGATCGAGGTCGTCGACGTCGCGCAGTTGCTGCTCGATTCCGTGAAGCGCGGACTGCCCGAGGTCACTCGCGGTGGGCAACGCCTGTATCCGTCGTCGGTCCCCGCGGGTGAGCCGGAGCCGGCGGCGGCCGAGAAGGTGGCTGCACCCGCTGCTGCGGCAGCTGCGGTGGCGACCGCAGCGGCCACCACTGCCGCGGCGACCGAGGCCAAGCCGAAGGTCGGGCTGGGCATGAAGGGCGGCAAGAAGCCGGGGGCCGCGGCGAAAACCGACACCGCTCCCGCCGCCGCGCCGGCCGCCGCGGCGGCTGGGTCCGCGGCGACGGCTGAGCCCGTCGAAGCCAAGAAGCCGGCCGCCAAGGGCTTCGGCATGAAGGGCGGCAAGAAGCCCGGGGCCGCGAAGGCTGCACCGGCACCGGCCACCGCGGAGGCTTCGACAAGCTCAGCCGTCGAGGCGGACTCAGCCGTCGAAACGGCTGCGGCGGAGAAGAAGCCGGCCGCCAAGGGCTTCGGGATGGGCAGCGCCAAGCGTCCGGGCATGAAGAAGCCGGGAGCTGCGGCTCCGCAGGCCGGGGTCACCGCGCCGGCCGAGAATAAGGTCGACGAGTCCGAGGCCGCCGCCGGCGCTGCGGCGACCGCCGACACCGCGCCGACGACCGCCGCTGCCGCGGTCACCGAGGAAAAGCCCGCCAAGGCAAAGGGATTCGGCATGGCCGCGGGCAAGAAGCGGCCCGGTGGTGTCGGATCGGCGCCGAAGGCGGCGGCGGCTGCTCCGGCAGCGGCCGCTCCGGCCGCAGAACCCGCCGAGGCCGAAGCAGCACCGGCACCTGCCGAGCCCGTGACCGAGGCACCCGAGGCTGCGCCGGGTCAGGCCGCACCGGCCCAAGCCGCCGCGGTGACCGAGGAAAAGCCCGCCAAGGCAAAGGGATTCGGCATGGCCGCGGGCAAGAAGCGGCCGGGCGGAATCGGCAAGGCCGGCGCCGCGCCGGCCGCGGCGGCCCCGGCCGGCGAGGCCGAGATCGCTTCCAGCGAGCCCGAAGCAGCGCCGAGTGAGCCCGAGGTCGCCTCGGCCGAACCCGAGGTTGCCCCGAGCGAGCCCGAGGCGCCGTCGAGCGAGCCCGAAACCGCTTCTGGCGCAGCCGAGCCCGAGCCGTCGTCCAACGGGTCGGCGGGCCGCACGATCGCCGAGGCCGGCGCGTCGAAGGCCAAGGGGTTCGGCATCGCGGCCGGCAAGAAGCGACCTGGCCACAGCTGATCGTCGGATCGGTTGCGTTTCGAGTCGGTCTCCCGGCGCGAAACGCAACCGATGAGAAACTCGTTTGCCGTGTGCTGTCACAATTGAACTCGTGAGTAGACCGTACGTATCGCACCTGAACCAGAACCTCAAGCCACTCGAGCAGTCCCTGAAGCTGCAGAACGTGTGCTACGAGATCCGGGGACCGGTACACGCGCACGCGGCGCGCCTCGAAGCCGAGGGGCACCGGATCATGAAGCTGAACATCGGCAATCCGGCGCTCTTCGGGTTCGAGGCACCCGACGTGATCATGCGCGACATGATCCACGCACTGCCCTATTCGCAGGGCTATTCGGAATCGGCCGGGGTGCTCTCGGCACGCCGCTCGGTGGTCACCCGCTACGAACTGCTGCCCGATTTCCCCTACTTCGACGTCGACGACGTGATCCTGGGCAACGGTGTGTCCGAACTGATCACGATGACGATGCAGGCGCTGCTCAACGACGGCGACGAGGTGCTGATCCCGGCTCCCGACTACCCGCTGTGGACCGCGATGACCTCGTTGTCGGGTGGTCGTCCGGTGCACTACCGCTGCGACGAGGAGAACGGGTGGAACCCCGACATCGACGACATCGCCGCCAAGATCAGCGATCGCACCAAGGCGATCGTCATCATCAACCCGAACAACCCGACCGGCGCGGTCTACTCCCGTGAGGTCCTGCAGCAACTCGTGGACCTCGCACGCGAGCACTCGCTGCTGATCCTCGCCGACGAGATCTACGACAAGATCCTCTACGACGACGCCGAACACATCAACGTCGCGTCGCTGGCCCCGGATCTGTTGTGCATCACGTTCAACGGTCTGTCCAAGGCCTACCGGGTATGCGGCTATCGCGCCGGGTGGCTGGTGCTGACCGGACCGAAGGATCATGCGCGCGGTTTCATCGAGGGCCTGGGCATTCTCGCGTCAACTCGCTTGTGCGCCAACGTTCCCGGGCAGCACGCGATCCAGGTGGCGCTCGGCGGATATCAGAGCATCGAGGCACTCGTCGCACCCGGCGGCCGCCTCTTCGAGCAGCGGAATGTCACGTGGGAGAAGCTGAACGAGATCCCCGGCGTCTCCTGTGTGAAACCGATGGGTGCCCTCTACGCGTTCCCGCGGCTCGATCCCGAGGTGCACGAGATCCACAACGACGAACTCTTCGTCCAGGATCTCCTGCTACAGGAGAAGATCCTCGTCGTGCAGGGCACCGGCTTCAATCTGACCGACCACAACCACTTCCGGATCGTGACCCTGCCGTGGTCGCGCGACCTTGGGAACGCGGTCGACCGGATCGGCAACTTCCTCGCGTCCTATCGACAGTAGGCCTGAGGTCGACCTAAGAGGTCGACGGTCAGGGTCGACCGTCAGAGGTCGACGGTCAGGGTGTCGCCGGCCGCGCGGGAGACACACGGGAGCATGTAGCCGTCGGCACGCTCGTGCTCGGTGAGAACCGAGTCGGCGTGCTCGACGTCGCCGTCGATGACCTTGATCTTGCACGTGCCGCAGAAACCCTGCCGGCACGAATAGGTGATCGACGGAACCTCACGGGCGACGGCGTGCAGCATCGACTCGTCGGAGCCGACGCGGGCGCTGCGCCCGCTGGCGCCGAGGACCACGGTGAACTCGCGGCCACCGGTGACGGGAATGCCGAAGCGCTCGAAGTGGACTTCCGCGCCGGTCGAGGTCGCCTCGAGTTCGGCGATCAGCCGGTCGGTGAGCAGGGGTGGTCCGCAGAAGTAGACCGCCGCGTCGGGTGCGATCTCGCCGACCAGTTCCGTGGCGGATGGGAAGCCGTCGACATCGTCGGTGCGCAGCCGGACCCGGTCGCCGTACGCCGCGAGCCGGTCACGAAACGCCGACGACTCGACGGTGCGGCACAGATAGGTCAGCGACCAGGTCACCCCGAGACGTTCGGCCGTTTCGATCATCGGCAGGATCGGGGTGATACCGATGCCGCCGGCGATGAAATGCAGGCGCTTGGCCGTCGACCCGTGGCCGGGCAGCACGAGCGGAAAAGCGTTGAGCGGATGCGTGATCCGCACGACGTCACCGATCCCGAGAGTGTGCACCTCGGCAGAGGCGCCCTCGTCGGAAAGGCGACGGACGGCAATGCGATAGCACTCGGTGTCACCGGCGTGACCACACAGCGAGTACTCGCGGATACGACCGGACGGCAGCATCAGACGCAGGTGCGCGCCGGCCGTCCACGCCGGCAAGACCCCGTCGCGGTCCGTCGGCCGGAAGGCGAGTTCCACCACGCTGCCGTCGTCGGCGACCACCGTGCGTTCGGCGACCTCCACCTCGATCGTCGACGACCCGGGCTTACGCATCTCGTAGCGCAGCACGCGTTCCCACACCGGCATCCACGCGCCGATGAGCCATCGGGTGGAGACCATCGCGTAGTCGACGCGCGGTCGGCCGTACAGGTGTTCGGGTGCGGGGCGTCGGCCGAACACCGACATACGGGCGTTCACAGGGCCGCCCGCGCGGCCGGAGAGGACGCCAGGTAGGCGACCGCCTGCGCCGTCGAACCGATATCGGCCGGTCGGTAACCGGGCTTCAGGTAGGCGATCAGGGAACCGAGGATCTCGAACCCGGGCAGCAGCCCGGCCCGCGAGTCGGCGTACCCGGCCCGCCACAGCGCGATCTCCGACGTCGGTGCATCCGGGTCGTGGTGGTTGAGGTAGTGGGTACCCCGCACGAGGATCGACATCAGCAGTGGGAAGGCCGCGGCCATCGCCCAGACCCGACGGAAGTAGCTGTCGCCGAAGTAGGTGGCGACGTCGTGGGCCACCGAACGATGCTCGACCTCCTCGGCGCCGTGCCAGCGGTAGAGGTCGCACATCACCGGATCGGCACCGGCCTCGTCCCAGGCGTTGTTGAGGGCGAAGTGGCCGAAGACGGCGGTGAAATGCTCGACGGCGGCGATCATCCACAGCCGCGCGATCAGGCGCTTGCGCCGACGCCGCGCCGAGTGGCCCGAGCCCGGGCCGAGGACCCGCCGGAAGATCCAGTGCACCTGCCGCACGAATGGCGCGGGATCGATCTCGTTGCTCCCGAAGAACGCCCACAGAACACTGTCGTGCACGCTAGAGTGCTTGGCCTCCTGACCGATGAAGCCGCGCATCGCCTCGCGCAGGTCGTCGTCCTCGACGTACGGGAGTGCCTCGTCGAACGCCTCTACAAACCATCGCTCGCCCTCCGGGAGCATCAGGTTCAGCGAGCTGATGAAGTTGGATGCGACCGGGTGCCCGGGGATCCAGTGCAGGGGTGTGCCGGTGCAGTCGAAAGTGACATTGCGCGGCCGGATAGCCACCGGGCCCGGGTCACCCACGGACTCGTTCAGGGACATCGCTGCTACTCCACTATCGTCGTCGCGCGCGGCCCCCGACCCGCACTCGCGTACTACCCAACCATGCGGTCATATGGCTCACATCGGTCGTCGCGTTACATTCGTCGTATACGGATACCATCCGGAACGGGGGTTGGGACAACCCTGGATCACCGTTCCATGGATGTATCGGTGCCCACGGCGAACAATGTTTTGCCTGCGTCATGACGCATGAACTGCACGGACGCGAACACCCTCCCTTCGTGACCCTGGACACCCTGCCATACGTAAGTAACAAACATCACACGGTTTGATTGAGGGGTAAGCACAGCGATGGTGGAATGGCATCGGCGGTTCGTGCAGAGCGGCGATGTGCGCTTGGCGGTGTTCGCCGCCGACACCGCCGACGATCCGACGTCTACCCGGCCGAAAGTGCTGCTTGTCCACGGGTGGCCGGATTCCCATCATCTGTGGACGCACGTGGCGCCGATCCTGGCCGGGTCGTGCGATGTGTTCGCCTACGACACCCGTGGCTACGGCGAGAGCGATCGGCCCGATCCGGTGGCCGCCTACGACCTCGACCTGCTCGCGGGTGACCTCTTCGCGGTAGCCGATGCGGTCAGTCCGGCGGTACCGGTGCACGTGATCGGGCACGACTGGGGATCGATCCAGTCGTGGGAGGCGGTGACCACACCTGGCGCCGAGGACCGGATCGCGTCGTTCGTGTCGGTGTCGGGACCCAACCTCGACTACGCCGACGAATGGCTCAAGGAGCAGTGGCGGCCACCGAGCTTCCGCAAGGTCCGTGACTACACGGCTCAGCAGCTGAGTCTGCTCTACGCCCGGTTCTTCAAGATCCCCCGCGTCTCCGACGCACTGGTGCCCGCCGCGCTGTCGCCGGAGCGGTGGACCCGATTCGTCGCCCGGACCGAACGGGTGCCGCGGTCGCAGATCGTGTTGGGTCCCAGCTTCCGGCGCGACACCCGATCCGGCCTGAAGTACTACCGGGCCAACCTCAGCCGCCGCCGGCGCACACCCAACGTGCGCCCGACGGCGATCCCGGTGCTCGAGCTGATCAACACCCGTGACGTGGCGCTGCGACCGCCACTGTTCGTCAATACCCACCGTCATGTGTCGCAGCATTCGCGGCGGGAGACCCCGACCGGGCACTGGTTGCCGCTGGCACATCCCGAGTATCTGGCGCAGACGGCGCTGGAGTTCCTGCGGGCACATCCCGCAGCAGCCAGAACGCGCTGACCGCGGCCACCGCGGTGACGGCGACGGCCGCCCACACGGCGTGGTGCAGTCCGTCCATGAACACGTCCTGCACCACCGACCGGACGACGTCGGCGACACCGGCCGGGGCATGCTCGGCGACCGCGATCCCGCTCATCACCGACTGCTGGGCGATCTCGGTGGCCTCCCGCGGGACACCGATCTGGCCCAACCTATCCCCCACGCCGGACACGTAGACCGAGGTCAGGATGGAGCCGAGCACGGCGACACCGAATGTGCCACCGATCTCACGGGTGGTGTCGTTGACCGCGGAACCGGCACCTGCCTGCTCCGGCCGCAACGCACCCATGATGACGTCGGTGCACGGACCGGAGATGCATGCGAGGCCGGCCGCCATGAGCGACATCGACCAGACGATCAGCCCCCAGTAGGTCGACGTCGATGACGAGAGTTCCACCAGCGCAAAGCCTCCCGACATCAGTAGCGCCCCGGTTGCCACGATCGGCCGCGGCCCGAAGCGATGCGACAAGGCCATCGCCAGCGGCGACAAGGCGGCCATCACGATCGCGAACGGGAGGGTCCGGATGCCGGCGTCGAGTGGTCCGTAACCCTTGACCGCCTGGAAGAACTGGGTGATCAGGAAGATGAACCCGAACAGGGCGAAGAACGCGACACTGATCATCGCGGCCGCGGTGGCGAAGTATCGGTTGGCGAAGAGCCGGACGTCGAGGATCGGATTGTCGATGCCGAGCTGACGACGAACGAACGCGGCGAGGAGCACCCCGGAAAAGACGAGGCCACCGATGGTGCGCAGCGAACCCCACCCGGCGTTCGGCCCCTCGATGACGGTGTAGGTCAGCAGGCCGAGACCCAGGATGGACAACACCAGACCCACCATGTCGAAGCGACCGACGTGCTCGGGCCGCGTGGCCGGCACGACGGCGACGATTGCGACGAGTGCGACCGCGGCGATCGGGACATTGACCCAGAACACCGAGGTCCACGAGAAGTGCTCGAGCAGCCAGCCGCCGAGCACCGGGCCGATCGCGACGGCGACACCCGAGGTGGCCGCCCAGATGCCGACCGCTGCGGCCCGCCGTCGGGGATCGACGAAGATCGTGGTGATGAGCGCCAGTGTGGCCGGGAAGACGAGGGCGGCGAACATTCCCAGACCGGCACGAGCCGCGATGAGCTGCCCGAGTCCGCCCGCCGACGCCGCGAGCACGGAGACGCCGGCGAACCCGACGATGCCGGTGAGCAGCATGCGCCGATGCCCGAACCGGTCACCGAGGTAGCCGCCGGTGAGCAGCAGACCGGCGAACACCAGCGTGTAGGCGTCGACGATCCACTGCAGTCCGGAGATGCCGGCGTTCAGGTCGCGAGCCATGGTGGGCAACGCGACATTGACGATCGTGTTGTCGACCATCACGAGCAATTCGGCAAAGCAGAGGGCGGTCAACGCCACCCACGAGTTACGAGTCGGGTGAATCATCAGAGCCTCCGTAGGACGGTGATCTACTGTTGTAGTACGTTGTTCTACTCAAGAAGAACACTGTTCTAGTAGGTTGTCAATATGCCCCGCGCACGTTCGTCCACCCGCACCGCGTCCACCCGCACCCCTGCCACCGAGGTTCGCGCCGCGTTGATCACCGCCGGCCGTCGACTCCTCGAACGCGAGGGGGCGGCCGCATTGACCGTGCGAGCGGTGGCGGCCGACGCGGGTGTCGCACCGATGGGCGTGTACAACCACTTCGACGGCAAGGTCGGACTGCTGAACGCGCTGGTCACCGACGGTTTCGCGGAGTTCGCCCGGATGATCGCGGTGACCGACGCCGACCCCACCGCCCGGTTGCTGGAGAGCGGCCGCCGCTATCGCGCGTTCGCGATCGAGAACCCGACGCTCTACTCGCTGATGTTCTCGACCGAGTGCCATCCCGACGACGAGACGGCCGTGCGCGCATTCGAGGCCCTGGTCGAAATCGTCCGATACGGGCAGGCGGGCGGGACCATCCGGGACAGCGACCCGGCGGAGATCGCCGCCCAGATCTGGGCCGGGGTCCATGGCGCGGTGTCCTTGGAACTCACCTCGTCGTACCCGCCGACCGCCGAACCCGGCCGCGTCTACGCGGATCTGCTCGAGCTGATCGCTCGGGGCATCCGGCCGTGAGATGGCACCGCGATCTGCGAGAATGTCGCGGTGACTGAGTACCGGATCGATGATCTGGCGCGCGCCGCCGGCACCACCACCCGCAACGTGCGCGGCTATCAGGATCGCGGGCTGCTCCCCCGCCCGGTGCGCCGCGGCCGGATCGCGATCTACACCGACGCCCATCTCGCGCGGCTCAAGGTGATCAACGATCTATTGCGCCGCGGTTTCACCATCCGGCACATCGGCGACTTCCTGTCCGGCGTGCAACGCGGCGACGACCTGGCCGACGTCCTGGGGTTGCGCGAGCTCGTGTCGGAGCCGTGGTCGAAGGCCAAATCGACCACGATGTCCGCCGACGACCTCCGGGAGCTGCTCAATTCCGGCAACCCGGCGCATTTCGAACGGCTGATCGAGTTCGGTTTGATCGCACCGAAGGGTTCAGGCCACCCGGACCGCTACACGATCCTCGATCGCGACACGGTGTCCGCATACGGCCGGTTGGTCAAACTCGGGATACCGCTCAGCGGCATCCTCGACGTGCACGGGAAGCTCGACGACGAGATGGCCGCCGTCGCCAAGACGGTGATCTCTGCCGGCCGGCGCGCCATCACCGAGGGCCACACCGACGGGTGGCTCCCGCAGACAACAGCCGAATCCGATTGGGCGGCAGAACTTCTCAGTGAAATGCGGAAGGCCGGATCGATCTCGGCGCACAATGCGCTCGATCGCGCGCTCGATCGCGATCTGGCGCGGCAGCTCGAGGATTACCTGGGCCGGGCTCGGCGGTCAGCCGGGACCGGGTAGCGGCGGAATCACGATCGGCGGCAGGCCCGGGATCGGGTTCGGGATGGATCGCCCGCGCGGGGCGGGTTGCGGCCGATTCTGTCGCGGCGCCCCCTGCTGCTGTTGGCCACCGCCGCCCGTCGTCGTCTCGGAGGTCTCCGGCGGTGGTGGCGGTGGTGTGTAGTGCACCGCCGGCACCCGCGCCGCGGCGAAATCGGCGGGATCGGCGTATGTCGGTGACGGAGGAGCAACGGTCGTCGACGGTTCGGTGAGTGCCGTGATCGGCGGTGGTGCATCGTCGCCGGTGATGGCGAGGGCCGTGGCGGTTCCGACGACGATCACCACGGCTGCCGCCGCGATGGCGATGAGCAGGCGTTTGCCCGGGCGGCGCGTGGATGACCCGGGCGTGCGTGCGGATGCTGCGCGGGTGCGCGGGCTGGCTTGCGCCGGCGCGTCTGCGGTCCGGGGTGTCCCGGATGGTTCGGGCAGGTACGACGGCTCGGAAGCGGTGGTCGCCAACGGTGCGGGCTCGGACGGTTGTGCGGCATCGTCGGACTGGTCGATGTCGCCGAGATCGTCGTCGGCCAGGTCGACGGGGGCTTCGACGACCGGCAGTCCGACCGATCTGCTGAGGACCGGGGCGAGTCCGGGCCAGTCCGCGTGGTCGTAGCCGAGGAACACGGAGGTGGCGGCGAAGTCGTTGCTCATCTCCCGCAGCACGTCGCTCACTTCGGCGGCCGCGGGCGCGGTGGCCTCGTCGAGGTCCCGCTGGGCGACCCGGAAGAACGGGACGTCGCCGTGGCCCATCACGAAGGTGCCGTCGGCGCTGGCCAGGCGCACTCGACCGCGGTCGGCGAGGTCGAGGAGCTCATTCCACCAGGTGTCGGTCAGCGGTGCGTCGACTCGCCCGACGCGAACCAGGTGCTCGGCAAGAGACTGGTCGAGGGCCAGCGGATGCACGCCCCAGAGCACGCGTTGGTCGACGACGACGCCCTCACCGGGATCGACGGCCGAGATCAGCATGCCGTCGTCGGCGAGGTCCACCAGCAGGAACGGTGTGTCGGCGGGCACGCCACACTCCAGTTGCCGGCCGGCGATATCGGCCAGGCGAGTGGAATCCAAGGTGCTCACGAGTTCCCCGAGTGTGCTCAAGTGGACATTCGGGGTATCAACGTAGCACGTCGACCTGCGGCAATGGGTGGCGACGGAGTGGGGCGGTGGATCTCACCGGACCGCCGAGCGCGTGGTATTGCCACCCGGCGTGGCGCCAGTTCGTGGCGTCGAGGCATCGCCGGCCGTCGACGATGACCTTCTCGCGGACGGTGTCGGCGAGTTCGTCGGGTGTCATGTGCACGAACTCCGCCCACTCGGTCGCGACGACGACCACGTCGGCATCCGTGCACGCGTCCGACACGCGTTCGGCGTAGGAGAGCATGGGGAACATCCGCCGGGAGTTGATCGAGGCCTTCGGGTCGAAGACGGCCACGCACGCACCCCGCAGGGCGAGTTGGGCGGCGACGTTGAGCGCCGGGGAGTCACGGACGTCGTCGCTCTCGGGCTTGAAGGCCGAGCCCAGGACCGCGATGTTCCGCCCGAGAACGTGACCGCCGCATGCGCGCGACACCAGTTCGACCATCGCGACGCGACGCCGCATGTTGATCGAGTCGACCTCGCGGAGGAATCCGACCGCCTCGGCCGCACCGACCTCCTCGGCCCGGGCCATGAATCCGCGGATGTCCTTGGGCAGGCATCCGCCACCGAAACCCAGGCCCGCATTGAGGAATCGGCGCCCGATGCGCTGGTCGTATCCGATGGCGTCGGCCAGGGTCGTCACGTCGGCGTCGACGATCTCGCACACCTCGCTGATCGCGTTGATGAAGGAGATCTTGGTGGCCAAGAAGGCGTTCGCCGACACCTTGACCAATTCGGCTGTGGCCCAATCAGTTCGAATGAAGGGTACGCCGGCCTCGAGAATCGGGCGATAGACCTCGCTGACGACCCGCTCGGCGGTCGAGTCGATGTCACCCGGATCGGTGCCGAGGACGAGGCGATCGGGTTCGAGCGTGTCCTCGACGGCGAAACCCTCCCGCAGAAACTCCGGGTTCCAGGCCAGTTCGATCCGCGATCCGGGTGCGGCGAGTGCCGAAATCCGTTGCGCCAGAGCCGACGCGGTGCCCACCGGGACCGTCGACTTGCCGATGACGAGATGATCGCCGCGCAGGAGCGGGATCAGGGCATCGGTCGCGGATTCGACGTGGGAGAGGTCGGCGGCGAAACTGCGGGCCTTCTGCGGGGTACCGACGCCGAGGAAATGCACCGAGGCGAATGCCGCGACCTCATGATAGTCGGTGGTGAACCGCAGGCGCCCGGCGGAGATGTTGCGCCGCAACACATCCTCGAGCCCGGGCTCGAAGAACGGCACCTCGCCGGACTGCAGCCGGGCGATCTTGTCGGCGTCCACGTCGATGCCGAGGACGTCGTGGCCGAGCTCCGCCATGCACGCCGCATGCGTCGCACCGAGGTATCCGCATCCGATCACCGTGATCTTCATGCCTCGATGGGTACGTGGCGTTTTCGGCGATGCCGCAACGACGACGTGACGGCGGCCGATCGATGTGGTGAACAGACGAAAACTCGTCAGTCCGAGCGCTGAGGCCGCTCCGCGGGCTGCGTGAAGTTCAGGTATGCCTTCGACGGTGTGGGCCCGCGCTGCCCTTGGTACTTCGAACCGACGGCCGCGCTGCCGTAGGGATGCTCGGCCGGGCTGCTCAACCGGATGAGACAGAGCTGCCCGATCTTCATGCCGGGCCACAGGGTGATCGGCAGATTCGCGACGTTGGAGAGTTCCAGCGTGATGTGGCCAGAGAATCCAGGATCGATGAAACCCGCCGTCGAGTGCGTGAGCAGGCCGAGCCGACCGAGCGACGACTTGCCTTCGAGCCGTCCCGCGAGGTCGTCGGGCAGCGTGCACACCTCCAGCGTCGAGCCCAGCACGAACTCGCCGGGGTGCAGCACGAACGGCTCGCCCGCCGCCGGTTCGACCAGGGTGGTCAGCTCATCCTGCCGTTGAGCCGGGTCGATATGCGTGTAGCGGGTGTTGTTGAACACGCGAAACAGGCTGTCAAGCCGCACGTCGACGCTCGACGGCTGGACCAGCTCCGGGTCGAACGGGTCGAGGGCCAGTCGGCCGTCGGCGATCTCGGCGCGGATGTCACGGTCGGAGAGCAGCACGGTGTGAGGTTATCGGACGGCGACCGGCCGACCGCGCTCAGCGGAAGGTTTTCCGGTGGCGGTCGAGCACTGTGGCCCAAGCATTTGCTAATCTTGCCGTCGCGAGGTCACCGACCTCGCACGCCGATGTAGTTCAATGGCAGAACATCAGCTTCCCAAGCTGAATACGCGGGTTCGATTCCCGTCATCGGCTCTCACATCACCACAGGTAGAGCGCCGTTTCACACATCGCCGCAACTAACCTGGCGACCTCCACCCCGGCACCACCCCGGCGCGGTGGTGTGTCGTCCCGGGACGTAGCACCACGCTGTGATAAATCTCAGACTGAACGATGCCAACCTGAGAGCCGAGGGCCACGTGGCGCAGTACGGATTCCGAATCTTCCAGACGGAGCGAATGAATGGAACTGGCAACACGCCAGTTCCATTTGTCGACGCCACCTGGGGCGACTTTGTCAACCACTTAGATCTCTCGTACCAGCGCCAGACTGGCCGCAAATGGCACCAGAATCCCCGTGATGCCTTCGATGACGATGGTCGACCATTGCCCCTCGATCCAAACAGCCGCATCGTTCGCTTGGATTGGGTGAAACGTTCTGGCATGTCAGTGTTCTTCGCGCTTTCTTCAGGCAAGAACGACGGCTTTATCGACGCAATGAATGCCGTTGAGGGCGCCCCAGATGAATCAATCAAGCATCTCGCGCCACGACGACAATTCCGCGGTGTCTATGTTTTGCCACCGAGCCAGACGGAAGGCGTCCTCGCCCTGGAAGTCATTTCCCGTTCCTGTCCGGTGTCGTATCTGCAGCAATGGACAAATCGTTGGTCTCAAGAGCTGGTGAAGGCCGATAAGGAAATTGGCGTCACTTCGCACTACTCACGCACCCGGCTCAACCAAATGACCGATAGCGGTCAAGTGGCGTCGCTAATCAACGACGGCAAACCCGAAGAGATAGTCCTCATCGAACATGCGGCACGGGGCAACGGCCTACCCGACGTAGTCCAGTACCGCCTGTCAGCGCCGGTCCGCGAAGAGTTGACCGTCATGGGTACAGTCAAGAAGTGGGTACGAGGGGGTTCCAACCTCACCAAGGCTGAGGGCTTGGCCGAAGCTCGGGCGCTTGTGGGGCCTCAGATCGCCGAAGTCGACTTCGATGACTGCTACATCTCAGTGCGCCACGAGGGACAAGTCCAACATGTCCGACCCGACGCCTACAGTGAGCTATTCACGTACGACAACCGAAGCGAACAGCGGGCAACTACGGAGTTCTACCGCAGGGTGCACGACAAAATGGCATCCCTGGGGCTAGCACGAACGATGGCTTTAGACTTAGACGACTGGCCCACTGGCCTTCCCCAACTATTTGCTGGGTCTGCCTGACGGAGACCCAGCCCGACAGGTTAGCGCCTTGGGGGTGCCGAATGACTGCACGGATGAATCCACTACCTGTGCTGAGGGCGCATGCTCGCACTCTCGCCAACGATACGGGTCCCGACTGGGCGGCGCGTGCCGTCATGTGGGCGGCACCAGTCGCAGTCGGAGGGGCGTCGTACTTCTTCGAGTGGAGGTTCTCGGCTCCGTCTGCTGTCCTGTCCGGGGTCGCGCTCTTGATGGGCGGGTTGCTCAGCACAGCCGGTGTACTCATGACCCTACGACTGAAGCTTACAGACAGAGACGAGGCTCACACCTCCGCAGAGCAGGCCAAACGCAACCTCGACGAAGCGGTGCCTCACGTCCTGACGGCCGCGCTCGCCAGCCTCGTTTCCGCAGTCGTGATCATAATCGCGATGAACTTCCCGACCGCCCCGGATAATCCCGCCATCAATAGAGGGTTCAGTAGCGTCATTGCTGTCACTCTTACGTTCGTCGCGGTCCTTTTCTTGGCGACGATAGTTCGACTCTATGCGGCCTATGTTCAGGTCAACCGCGTTCCAAACGAGTGGAATGGATTTGTTCGTCGCGGCTAACCTCTCAGCCGCACTACGTTCTCGGCCATCGCCGGTGCCGACATCGCGGCCAGGGCCGACATGGCGTCGGCGTGGTCGTCCTCGAAAAGGTGCGCGTAGACGCTGAGCGTGGTCACCGGGCGGGCGTGACCCATAAATCGCGATATCTCCAGCGCGCTGATTCCGGCCGCAACGCACAGCGACGCGTAGGTGTGCCGCAGCGCGTGGAACTTCAGCGCGGGCGGTAGCGCTCGGCCTCCCCGCTGGTCGGTGGCGTGCCGGGCGGTGCGCAGCACTGCCGGACGGAACACCGCCTTGTAGAAGTTCTGGTGTCGTACCGGGTTGGACCAGTCCAGGTCGAGGCGCTGCTCGGCCTCGTCCACGGTGAGCGAGGCCAGGGCGTCGGCGTTGCGCTGCGCCTTGGCTTCCGCCGTCTCGGGAGATGTCCGGTGGGGGTCAATCGCGACGCCGGTAGGTCGCTCGGCGCACAGCCGGAACGCCGGGAACAACGGCGCTGTCGGATCGTGCTCGGGCTTGCCGGGGCCGTGAAGATGGAGGGCCACGTAGTCCCGCAGCACGTCCACCGTCGCCGGGGTCAGCGGGACTCGTCGCCGGCTCCCTCGCGTCTTGGGGGTGTCGTAGCCGCCCGTAGGTCGCGGGCTGAGGGTTCGGTCAACCCGCAGGAGGCCCGGCTTCGGCCTCGCGTTGGGGTTGACCTGCCGTGCCGGGTAGCTCCACGTCGCCCACCTGCAAGCCGCCTATCTCGGCGGCTCTGAGGCCGCTCCACGCGGCCACGTGCACCAGCACGTTGTATGGCCAGGGCGTAGCGGCCACGAGAGCCGACACCTGCTCTGCCGTGAGAAACATGTCGGGGTCGTCGACGACGCCTGGAGTGCCGCTGGTCGCCGTGCGCTCGCTGGGCAGCTTGACGTGATCGGCTGGGTTGTCGCGCAGTAGTCCGTCCACCACGGCCTGCTCCAGCACCATCTTCACGACGAAGTAGGCGTGCCGGACCGTCGACGGTGACTTGCCCGCAGCGGTGAGCGCCTGCACCCATTCCGCGATCTGCTGCCGGGTGATGCTGCCGACCGCCTTACCTCCGAAGGTGGCGATGATCGACAGGTGGGCGGTGCTGTTGCCGTTCGCGTCCTTCCTGGCGCGCGTCTTCGGGCTGAGCAGGTTCTCGTACTCGCCTCGGGTCCTTGGCTTCAGATCAGTCCGGCTCGCCAGCCATGCGTCCGCCGCGTAGGCGAACAGCTGGTCGCGGGGAATGCTGACGCCGCCCGGTTGATGCTTGTCTGCGTTGAGCTTGTCGCGAAAAGCCTCTGCCGCTTTACGATCCGTGAATGACTTCTGCCGACTGCGGTACTTCTTGCGGCCTTCGGGGTTGTCAGGGTTCACCGGGATCGGTAGGCCGCGCTCGTCGGTGACCGCCTCGCGCCACACCACTTCGTGGCGTTTTGTATTGCGGCCCTTGGCCTTCTGGGTCGTGGAGTGACTACGCAAGTAGGCCACGTCAGGCCGCCTTTCCATTGCTGTTGAGCCGTGCGAGTACGCGCCGCACGGTGGAGTACGACCACGTGTCGCCGCCCGTCGCCGTCGGGACTCCCTCCGCGGTCAATCGGCCGGCGATGGCCTTTGCGCCGAGGCCCTGCGCCGCGAGCACCTGAATTCGGCGCTCGGTCGCCTTGCTGATGAGACCCGGCTGCCCCTTACGCCGTTTGGCGTCCAAGGCTTCGCGAGTGCGAGTGCCGATCTTGCGGCGCTCTTCGGCTGCCACGGCCAGGCGTACGTCCGCGACGAGCCGCTGGCTTGGGTCGCCGCTGTCCGCACCTTCGGTGTCCAGGAGCCGCCAGCCGTAATCCCCGGCTCGCTTCATCAGTTGTGCAGCGTCCAGCTGGTCGCGAGTTACGCGATCCAGGGCGCGGACCAGGAGACCTTGCGCCACGCCCGACTCCACTGCGGCGATGGCGACCTCGCGCCCGTACATCGCATCGCACTTGGCTCCGCTGACCACGTCGGTGGTGACCGTCAGCAACTCGTGACCGTGCACAGAACACCACTGCGCCAACGACTCCCGTTGCGCCTCCAATCCAAGGCCGCTGTCGCCCTGATCCTTCGTACTCACTCGCACGTACCCGATGACTCTCACTTGCCTTGTCTCCCTTGCTAGGTGGTCCGAGGGGTGCGGCCCTGCCCGCGCCCCTTGCACCCCCAACACTACCGGCGCGCCCGCTTTCGTGATGCCGAGTGCTGTTGTCTTACTTGACCATTCGCCAGGTGAGCCACCACGCCAGCGGCGCTGTGCCGTTGACGCGGCGTGGTGGGCGTACTGGTGCGGGCCGCGCCCTCCCGGCCTGCGTGCATGGCACTGGGGCCGGTCCAACGGGCTATCCCCAGCGCCGGGGCCGGGCGCGGCGCGCAGCGGGCGGCATGGGCGACGTACGCCGTACTTCGTCCAGCGCGTCCGCGAGGTCAAGGAAGCCCGACGGCGACGCCGCAGCCGTCGGCTCGGCGGCGTCCCGCTGTGATCGCTCGGCTTGCTCCTCGCGTTCGGCGCGGGCGGTGGCGGCGTCCTCGGCCTGGATCGCCGCGATCTCGTCGACGATCCACTGCGCGTTGGGGTCCACTTCCTCACGGCCCGAATCATTCTCGCGTTTACTCATTCCAATCTCCTTTGTTTCGAATCAATTCCGCGGTGTACTGGCCTCGCGCGGAGCGCTCCGGTTCCCCGGACGCGGGACGGTCAAATGTCGTCTATCGGGGTCAGTTCCGACCATCGGGGCCAGACGGGCGCTCCACCTCGTCCAGAACTGTTTGTACCAACCGTTGTATTATGGCTCCGGGGCCGAGAATTCTCTGGCCGACTCCCAGACCTATGCGCTTTTGCGATTCGCGCTCCGCACAGTTTTCTCCTTCCTCCGTTGGAATCGTTCGCGGGGCTGCGTTCTTCCTGTCGCCAAGGCGTGCGTTCTCGGACATTCAATTCCTCTGCGTTGGAATCGTTCTCGTCTATATCGTTCCTTGCGTAGGGACGGGCGGGGTACCAGATGCAGCCAGGTGGGGTACTGGGGTACGTGTACCCCACCGCCTGCGCCCTGTTTTGGCCTCGCGCCCACCCGCGAGTGGACCAATTTGCTTGCTACCTGGTCTTTTACAGTTTGTCGACTCAACGTCGGGTTGGGTTTGGGTGCGGCAGGTGGGGTACACGTACCCCATGTACCCCACCTACGGGCAACGGCGCACACCGCTACTCCACCTCCTTCCAGACGACGCTGTAACTGCCTTGACTGCCTCCTGCCTTGCCGATGACTCCTGCTGCCACAAGGCGATCCACGGCTTCGTCGTAGTGGTCTCGCAGTTCGGGGCGCAGCTTCTTAACGCCGTCGCGCCGCGTCATGCGACCTGCATTCTGAACGTGCTTGCGCACATTCTTGACCGCGCGTTCGAGTTCCGCTGCGCCGACCACCTCCGCCTTGGCGACCTCACGCTTGCCCTCCGCCCGACCTTTAGCAGTGTTTGCCTCGTCAGCCCGATCACGCAGCACCCCCAGCGTCTCCGCGCGGGTGCGATTGCTCAGGGCCATAACGATTCCCGCGAGTTCCCAGTCCTCATCTGTGACGGCCTCGGTCCGGCCATTCAGCCACATCAGCGCCCCGGCGATCTTCAGCCGGGTCATGGTGGCGTGGCTGTCGAGTTCGATGCCGAAATCGCCGGCGAGCTTCGCTTTACGTTCAGCGTCGACGAGGTCGACGACGTCTTGCGGGACACGCACCACATGCAAGGCGTCCACGTCGGCCGGGGTGTCAAGTGCGAGTTCCTGGACGTCGAACGAGATCACCGTCTCACCCTGGTCGCCATCCCGTTCGGTGTGTTCGCGTACATCGGTGACCAACACCCCGCCCGGCCATCGGGGCAGCTTCAGCGGCCCGGGATTGTCCGGTGTGTGCTCCGATGGGCACGACAGGTCAGTGACCGGAAACCACAGAAATCGTTGCGGGGTCCCTCCGTCGGCGTCGTCAAAGAGCGTGCGCGACCGCCCCGGCTGCACACCGACGACCATCGTCATGCGGTAGCGGTGTTCTTCAATCCGGTAGCGGTTCTCTTCGGCCTTGTAGCCGAACCCGAGCATCTCGCTCATCCAGGCTTGTCGCAGCACACCTCCCAACGTGGACCCGCTGCGGGCCAGCAACGCGGCCAGGGTGTCGATCTCGGGCACGCTGAACATAACCGAGTTGCGAAGGTTCACCTGTTCGGACTTCTTCTTGTACGCGTACTCGCGGGTGAGTCCTTCGCCGCTACCCGACGTCGCCTTGTACACCACAGGATCGGTGATCAAGAACTCGCGAGCGGCAGCCTCCGACGCTCCCTTGCCTCCACCGGACGGCGCGACTATCGCCGAAAAGATGTTCAGCCCGGCGTGCCCACCCACCAGCGGTTCGAAAACCACCGACGGCGGAATCACCGCGACCGCCCGCGCAAGCACGCAACCAAACATCGACCATGGACCCACCCGACGCGACCGGGCAAAGTCCCTCAGCTGAGCCAACTCTGGCCGAGCCGACCAGAAAACATCTTCGTCGATGTGTTTGTCGCGGTCCATGCGTTGGCGCAGGGCCTCGGGATCTTCGTCCTTCACCTGCGCCGCAGCCCATGCCAACGCTCCGTAGAACTCGCCCGTTCCCGGCGTGTCCCGGTCGGCGGCGCTACGACTCTCCGATCGGAACGCGGAATGAAACTCATCTTGGAACATACCGATCACGTCTTCAACCGAATATGCCCCGGCTCGCACTTCGCGTAGCGCCCAGCACAATACGTCGACAATGCTGTTGTGAATGCTCGCACCGCCGTGAACTTGCGCACGGAACCAGTTCTGCGGCCCACTAATCCGGCCGGATTGTCTGCGATGGTCGTGCTCGGGGTTCTGCAGAAATTCTTTCAGCTCCCCTTCGGTCAGAGCCGGGGCTTCGTTGTCCGGCGCGTGCTCCGGTTCGTGCCGAAGAATCTCCGCAAGAACGTCTGGCAGCTGCGGCACAACACCTTCTCCCATCCAGGTGTACTCGCCGTCCCCTTTGACGTGAGGCGTGGGGGCCACCATGATTACGCCCTTACTCCGGATTTCCCCGTACGGACCCCACGCTTTCGCTCGGTCCGAGTAGTCCACGCCCCCGTTGGCGAACACGTAATGCCCGCGATCGGTCTCGCCGGCTCTCGACTTCTGCCACACGCCCTGACGCAGCTCTTCCGCCCACGCGGGCGGCAGCACATCGAAGCTCGGCTTGTCGAAGTCGAATACGACACCTCCACTGCGGCCAGGGTGCAGGGCAATCCCGTAGTCGGGATTCCTGCTCCACCATTTGCGGATCTGCTCGGTGTCGCGAGTGGACTTGTGCTGCCAATCGTCTCCGACCACACTCCCGGGGTTCTTACTCCCCGGCGCGACCGGCAGCACGAACCAGCCCGCCTCCGCGTAAGCCAAGGCCGATTCTACGGGGATGAGACCGTTCACTCTTGGAACTCGTAATCTACTCTTGCCGTGATTATTTGGTGATAGTTCGGCCTCAGGAACGCCGCTATACTTAGTCATTGAGTGCCCTTCTCGGGGGTGTTCGAAGTGTCGCTGATGAGGACGCCGCCCGCCTGCCACAGATCGGGCGGCGTCTCTCGTTGAGATGGGTCACGTTGCCCCGCAACAGAACCCGTATGATTAACTGGTCAGCTACGGCTGACGTCTGCCGCACCAGCAGAGTGAGGCGCGCCGGGTAGAGCTCGGCGCGTCGCCTGCGGTCCGCCGGCGATCTCCACGTCGCCTAGCAGCGGTTGACCTTGGGTGGCAGCGCCCGTTACCCGCGCCGCATCATCTCGGCGGCCAGCGGCCCGCTCAGGCCACTCCAAAAGGCATCCCAGCGGCCCGGTTACGCCGCCCAGCAGCACCCCCATAGCGACCCAGAACAACCCGGCGATCATCGCCGGCTCTCGCACGGATAGCCATGGCGGGCGTCCCAGCCGTCAGGCTGGTAGTAGTCCGGACCGTCACCGATCTCATCCATGCACACGGGGCAAGTCACAAAGCAACGCAGCGATCCGCCGGTGCTGACCAGCATCACCGGGAGCTTGTTCCAGCCGGTGTCTGAACGAGGTTCGTCACGGCACCACCAACAACCCCATTCCGCGAACTCCTCGGCCAACATGCGGGTGACACGGAAAGCCGTGTACCCGACCGGGACCGGGAACGCTGCAAATAGCAAGCCGTTCATCACTTCATCCGATGGACGGTCACCGTAACGATCAGCAAGTTCACGTGCGACGTTCGTAGGACTGCCGGGAATCTTGCGTCCGTACAGCATCACTCGCTTGCCTCCGCCCAACATCGCAGTGCCAAGCTCTTCTTGGATGTATTGACGTTCGCGACGAGCCAGCGCCGCCCGCTTGCTGGCCGGTCGAGACACCGGCCCCCGATTCACCAACTCATCGCGAAGTTCGTTGGCGGTGTACTCAGCCCCATTCGGCTTCGCGGGAAGCACCCCTCGCGCGGGTAAGTCGCTGTGCAAGTAGTCCAGCGGCACCGCATTCAAGAATCCGTCCCGCCCTTCTACTTCCGGGAACGAGAATCGATACTCGCCTGGATCGTGGATCAGCTTCGTGATCTCATCGGCAACGCATTGCGGCATCCGCTCCCACGGGGTGAACGTCACGCCGTGGCGCTCAGGGCCGGTCACTGTCACGTCTAGCAGTTCGTTCTCGAGATCTGCCAGAAAGTGATCCGGCCCCATCGTTGTGCGGATTGCGTCAACTACCGGATCGCCGTACGCGAGTTCGTGGGGGTTCGGATCGGTCGCAGCCGGAAACGATTCCAGCCATTCAGGATTGGACCCTTGGGTTGGTTCAGAGTCACTCATGCCGCACCTCCCTGCGAGATCGCGGGCCGCTGCATACCCATGATCCAGTCGTAGAGCGCCCGCTCGGAAACCCCGTTCATCGCGGCGATCTTGTGGACGGGTAGCTCTCGGCGCTCCATCCCCCGTCGCATCCGCGTCGACGTAATCGGCACGTCCAGAACGTCATTGCAGAATCGGACGGCGGCTTCGCGCCCGATGATCGTCGGTAGATCGTTGAGTTCGTCGCGGCGAATGACGCGACGCCGAGGTCGCTCGTCGCGACCGCGTTGGGGATTGGAAGGTGGAGTGGCCGCGATAGTCGCGGGCCGCACTTGGGACATGATCGAACCTTTCTTCGGATCTGATGGGAGGCTCTGCCGAGTGAGTGAGACGGCTATCTCATTGCCGCCGTGCGTAATCGCGCAGAAATCTCTGAGTCAAATCCGGAGCCAATCTGTCCAAGTGGTCGTCCTGTTGTTGTCCGCGTATATCACGGTTGTCCTGGGAGGACCCAGCTATTCCGGGTAGAACCACACCGCTTGGCCGGTGCACCGTTAACAGTAGGCCGGGGGCCGGGGGTGCGCAAACACACGTTGCCGCCATACCCTCAGTGCGCGAACGAAACTCAGTTGCTAGTCGCAACCCACCGGACTGAATTTCCGAGCAGAGCTCAACGCTGAGCCGCTTTGGAATGCCCACGGTCTACGAACGTGGGCAAAACGAAGTCAACGGCGTTTCCTCAAAACCGATTCACCCGCGTACTTGTGTGACGGAAGTCACAGCCATCGTTCCCGCGTCAGTGACCGAGTCCGAACAGACCGAAACCCCGCCGAGTGCCAGGGCAGGTACTCGACGGGGTTTCGGGTTCCTCGGTCCCTTGCGGGACCTCGGTGAGCGAGAGGCTTCGTTACCGGCGGAGCCGTCTCGCTCGTCGCCCGCGCGGTACGTCTACCGCGAGTACTCGGGACGGACACGTCGACGTCCCTGCTGGGTGGCGGGTTGGGCGCTCAACCCGCCGGGCTTGTGTAGTTGTGTGGCCTGGAGGCCATTTAGATCGGGCTGGCCGTCGCCCCTGGCGACGACGCGGGGCCGTGGGCGCACCGGCGACCGGGTGGTGCGTCAACGCCGTAGCCGCGTGCCTGCGGCAGATCGCCGGCTGATCTTCGCAGCGCCAACCGCCTTGCCGATCTTGTATCCGGCGGCGCTGGTTCCCGCGACGAATGCGTTGGTGGTCGCCGCGCTGACCTTCACGCTCGCCGGGGCTGGGATCGCCGCTCCGACGGCCGCGCCCGCGAGCGCCGACCGGCGAACGGTGCGCCGATCTCGCTTGGTCGTGGCCCGCTTGCTCGCGGCGATCTCCTCGACACCCTGCTCGGCGCGGTTCAACGCGGCCTGCGCCTCGCCGAGCGCAGCGGTCACCTTCTGGCCGGGGGTGGCGGCGAAGCGGCCTCGGCGGTCGCGGCGATATGCGCGGCTCACGTTCCGCCGCCCCGCGAGTGCCGCTCGTCGAGTTCGTCGGCCAGGGCGCGGAGACCGTCGGGATCGATCGCCTTGGGCGTCCTACCGCCATATCGACCGCCCTGGCTCGGCGGGGCGTCCTCCAGACCGGGCGGCGTGAGGCCCCGCCCCCAGCTCATCTCGCCCGCGTCGGGACCGTAGTCGGGGGCGTTGGCCTGCAGCCATTCGGGGCTGGTCACGTCAGTTCCAGCTCCACGTTGGCGGGGTGTAGCTGCCCGACGCCTTGATCTGCACCACGCAAGCTGCGCCACGATAGCGGACGCCCGTCCCAAACGACCTCTGGAAGAAGCTGTCCTGCAGCGGGTACCGCTGGTCTCTGCCTGGGATCAGCCGCAATCCGATGTAGCTCGGGTTGGCGTGCTGGCGGAACGCCACGGGATTGATGGCGGCGTTGGGTCCGCCGGTCGCCACCACGGCCACGTAGCCGACCGGCAAGTAGTACGACGGGACGATCCACGCTGGTCCCCAGCTGCCGAGCACTTCCAGCCCCCCGAACTCGCCCGGCGCGACCTGCCCGACGACGTTCTCCTCGGTCAAATACGCCGGGGCGCTTGCACTGGGAATGAAGTCGTACTTGCTTTCAATGCCGTTAGCCTGAATTTTTCGTGCTGATTTGCTGTGGCGTCGTGTTGATACGCGAAAGTGCCTGTCTCACAGGGCATGATCCGATTTGTTCAGGATCAAC
>NZ_JBSFQJ010000026.1:0-68506 GCF_053588655.1 Gordonia sp. NPDC003424 | reverse complement strand
CCGTCGTCCCGGCAATCGTCGGGATCAACCACAAACCGACCAAACCGAAGAAGAACCCAGTAACCGACCTGTCTCAGGCAGGTTGACAAATACCGTGCACGCGGGGGAAGGACGGAATTCGGGGGGAAGAACCACGACGCCTACCCGCCGCTCGTCGTGATCGTGCCCTGAAACGCGAAAGGCGTTGCCATCGGGGCGCAACCGCGGAAGTTCGCCGTCGGCATCGGACCGTTCACGCCGACCATCGACATACGGCCGTCGTGACCCTTGCGGACGGAGATCTGGATCGCGAACGCATCCCGCAGGCCCGGCGGCAGACCGAACGGCCGCACGTCGCTGATCGGATACACCAGTGATGCCCGGTCGCCCATGACCGAAATGCAGGTGATCGGACCGCGAACCTGGATCGGGGTGGGATTCATGCCGTCGAGCATCGTCGCCGTGTAGGTGCCGCTGGTCATTCCGTTGGCTTCCCGCATGCCCTTCGCGTCGATGTGCAGCAGTCGCACGGTCGGGGTCAGGTGAAGATCACCGTTGATGGTCAGCGACGTCGGTTTCGGTGGCATCGGTACGGCGGTCGCGGGAGTTGCCGTCGCGACCGCCGTCGCGGCGGCCGCAGTCCCGAGTGCCAGGGTCAGCGCGCCCTTCAGTGACTTCTTCATGATGTGTCCCTCCTTGAACCCGTCGTCCCCGACCCTCCCCTCGAGGGTGGCCGCGGACACCTGAAGGGACCCTGAAAAGCAGGACTCGGCGGCCTGTAACGCCGGTCCTCAATCGCTGGTCAGGGCCGCCTTCGACAGAATTCTTCGAGAATCGTCGTCGGCCGGGATGAACGTCTCGAGATGCAGACCACCGAGGGTGACATCGGCCGCGCTCTCGATTCTGGTCGCCACACTGAACATTCGGAGCACACCTCCGTCGGACTCGATCTCCAACGGGAGGACCGGGTCGATCAACGGACGCGTCGATGTCTCGCGATCGGCGTGGTATCTCGACGTTTCGTTCTGCAGCGCCACCAGCGTGGGGTCGCCGCCGGTGTGCGCGATGCGCTGGTCGAGTTGGTGGAGCAGATGGGCTCGCCAGGTGGGGAGGTTCCGGATTCGGGGCGCGAGCCCATGCGGATGCAGGCACAGCCGGATGACGTTCACCGGCGGCTCCAGCAGGCTCGGGTCACAGCCCTCCGTCAACACGGTGACCGGCTCGTTGGCGTCGATCACGTCCCAGTGGTCGTCGAGCAGCAACGCCGGATACGGCGCATGGGCATCGAGCAGGCAGCGCAGTCCGGCCATGACCGGCGCGAGCGCGTCGTCGTCGGTGGCCCGATGGGGATACCGCGGGGCGAAACCCCCGGCGAGCAACAGCCGGTTCTGCTCGACCATGGGCAGCTGCATCACCTCGGCGAGCCGGATGATCATCTCCGGTGTCGGCCGGGACCGTCCGTTCTCGACGAAGCTGACGTGGCGCGCACTGACCTGCGCCCGCGTGGCGAGCGCGAGTTGGCTCAGCGATCGGGTCTTACGCCACCGGCGCAGTTCACTGCCGACCGATGGGGATGTCGCGGGGGACAACATCCTCCGAGCGTAGGCATCGGAGGTCATGTCGGCCATGACCTCACGGGTAATCGACCCGAGGCCGGCGATCGGCGACGCTTCAGGGGTATCAACGAGAAAGGGAAACACCATGAACGACATCGTGACTCGATACCTGGACACCTGGAATGCCACCGACGACTCGGCGCGGGCGCACCTGCTCGCCACCCAATGGTCAGAGGACTGCGCCTACGTCGACCCGCTCGCCGACGCCCACGGCCGAGAAGCGGTGGCGACCACCATTGGGGCCGTCCACGCGCAGTTCCCCGACTTCGTCTTCACCCAGGTCGGCGACGTCGACGCCCATCATCGGCAAGCGCGCTTCCAGTGGGGCCTGGGTCCGCAGGGCGCGGACCCGGTCGTCATCGGGTTCGACGTGGTCGTGGTGGACGACGCGCACCGCATCCACGAGGTACGCGGCTTCCTCGACAAGGTGCCGTCGTGACTTGTCGGTGAAGGCATGCCGCGTCGGGTCACCACAGATGATCACGGAACCGGGGAGCACCACGCGGACCTCTCCGCGTGGTTCACATGTTGACGATCGCGGCGGCGACGATGATCGATTCGGTGGCCCGTGTGCTGGTCATGATCTCGCGGGCATGATGCGGAGATCGACGATGTACTCGTCTCGGATGACGAAAGCGTTCACCAGATCGACCTCGCCACCGGGGAAGTTTCCCCGCAGGTGAAGTGTCACTTGTAGTGCTGTGCCCCGTCCGCGTCCATACGCGCGGTCCACCCGGTGACCGTGGAGGTGTACTCGAATGCGGTGTCGACGTCTTCGCGCCAACGACGAATCTCGGCCAGTCCGCGCCGCTCCGCGCCCTCGTCGAAGACGGTGGCGTCAGCGCTGAAACACGCCACTATCGCGTCGACATCGCGTTTCTGGGACGCGGTCAGGTAGTTCGATATCACCGTCGGCAGTGTCGAACTCGATGCGTTCGTCGTCACGATGTCCTCCTGCCGGTAGAGTTACTTCTGAAAAAGAAGTTAGTAACTTCTGATTGTGAAGTCAAGGTGGTGTGATGGCAGCCGGTATTCGGCCGGAGGATCTGGAATGTCCGCTGTCGGCGACGGTGGCCCTGGTGGGCGACTGGTGGACGCTGCTGATCCTGCACGATGCGTTCGACGGGTACACCCGCTTCGACGAGTTCCAGGAGAACCTCGGCGTCTCGTCGAGCCTGCTGGCCGGCCGATTGAAGCGGCTGGTCGGGGCGGGCGTTTTCGAGCGACGCCCGTATCAATCGAAACCTGTTCGACACGAATACGTTCTGACCGATCTCGGGCGTTCGCTGCGTCCGGTGATCGTCGCGCTGGCCGCGTTTGGCAATGCTCGACTGGCGGCCGACGAGCGCAGCATGGTTCTGGTCGACGCCGAAACCGGCGTCACGGCCGAGCCCGTCATGGTCGACCGTGCCACCGGTCGGCGAGTGGATGGCCCGGACTTCGTGTTCACGGCAGGACCGGCTGCCACTAAGCCGTTCCGGGATCGCTACGCCAGTCGCCCCACTCCGGTTCAGGCCTGACGGCGTTCCGCTAGGGGGTCTGTTGATTCTCGGTCAATGCTGCTCGAGTTGGGCGTCGATGTCGCGAAGCTCGGCGAGCGCTCGTCGCTGGCGGTCGAGTCGCTTCTTCTTGTACTCGATGACGTCGTCGGTCAGCACTCGGTGGTGGGAGCCGACCCGGTGTGCGGGTATGTCTCCGTTGTCGATCAGTTTCATGAGCGTTGGACGCGAAATTCCCAACTGCTCGGCGGCGACAGTGGTCGTCAGCTCTTCCGGAAGGGTCGCAACCGAAATACGGGTTCCCGACGCGATGGCGGTGACCACGTCGCGAACTATCGCGGCGATATCCGCGGGGACGGCGATGAACTCCTCGTCGGGGCCGGTCACTGTCAACTGCGTGAACTCGGTGCCGGTGATGGCGAGCAGTTCACGAGCCTGCCTTTGCTGCCGGGCCTCGATGACCACGTGGCGGTCGGCGACCGGAGCGGTGGTGGGTGACATGATTCCTCCCATGCTGTTTCACCTGCGAGTGTAAGGCTGTTCCACTTATAAGTGCAACCGGTTGCTGACGGCTATTCGTTAGACGTGTGTGTTCGGCGGACGGTTCCCAGTGGTCGCGTCGAGATGTGGCAGGTCGTCGCCAACTCGCGGATGTACTCGGTGTATCACCCACCTCGTGGCGGAGCGATGTCACTCGTCGCCCACGATCCGGGCTGTTTCTGGGTCAACGCCGCATCCAGACCGTTCGCCCACGGCAGAAACCACCGCGGGAACAAACATCCCGCCACCAGGGTTGAGTCGGTCAGACTGAACTTTGGAGGTTGAATGTCTGAACAGTATTCAGTGCCCGTCCTGTTCGTCCCTGACCTGGTCGTCCTGCCCGGAATGGTCGTGCCGATCCCGCTCGACGACGCAGCTCAGGCGACGGTGGACGCGGCCCGGGCCAGTGAGTCCGGCAAACTGCTGGTCGCTCCCCGGCTGGACGACCGGTATCCCACCCACGGCGTGATCGCCTCGATCGTGCAGGTGGGCAGAATTCCGGGCGGTCAGATGGCCGCCGTGGTCAAGGGTGAGAAGCGCGCGCACATCGGTACCGGAACCACCGACGCCGGCAACGCGCTGTGGGTCGAGGTCACCGAGATCGACGACCCGGAGATCACCGCCGAGATCAAGGCGCTCGCCGCCGAGTACAAGCAGCTCGTGCTGGCCATGCTGCAACGTCGTGAGGCGTGGCAGATCATCGACGGCGTCAACAAGATGACCGATCCGTCGGCGCTTGCCGACACGTCGGGCTACTCGTCGTGGCTGACCGACGTCCAGAAGCGTGAGCTCCTCGAGACGCCCGACATCGGCGAGCGGTTGCGGCTGCTCATCGACTGGACCAGCGAGCACATCGCCGAGACCGAGGTCAGCGACAAGATCGCCGACGACGTCCGCAACGGGATGGAGCGCCAGCAGAAGGAATTCCTGCTGCGCCAACAGCTCAACGCCATCCGCAAGGAACTCGGCGAGGACGAACCCGAGGGCGCCGACGACTACCGCGGTCGCGTCGAAGCTGCCGACCTGCCCGAGAAGGTGCGCGAAGCCGCGCTGCGCGAGGTCGGCAAGCTCGAGCGCGCCAGTGACCAGTCACCCGAAACCGGTTGGATCAGAACATGGTTGGACACCGTGCTGGACCTGCCGTGGAACGAGAAGACCGACGACAACACCGACGTCAAGGGCGCTCGTGAGATCCTCGACGCCGATCATCACGGCCTCGAGGACGTGAAGGACCGCATCGTCGAGTACCTCGCGGTGCGCGCACGACGTGCCGAACGCGGTCTGCAGGTCGTCGGCGGTCGCGGCTCCGGTGCCGTCATGGTGCTGGCCGGTCCGCCCGGCGTCGGCAAGACCTCGCTGGGTGAGTCCGTGGCACGCGCGCTCGGCCGCAAGTTCGTCCGTGTCGCCCTCGGCGGCGTGCGCGACGAAGCCGAGATCCGCGGTCACCGGCGCACCTACGTCGGTGCCCTGCCCGGCCGCATCGTCCGGGCCATCGGCGAGGCGGGATCGATGAATCCCGTTGTCCTGCTGGATGAGATCGACAAGGTGGGCTCGGACTACCGCGGCGACCCGGCGGCGGCTCTGCTCGAGGTCCTCGACCCCGCACAGAACCACACCTTCCGCGACCACTACCTCGATCTGGATCTCGACCTGTCCGACGTCCTGTTCCTGGCCACCGCCAACGTGGTGGAGAACATCCCGTCGGCGTTGCTGGACCGGATGGAACTGGTGACCATCGACGGCTACACCGAGGACGACAAGGTGGCCATCGCCCGCGATTACCTGCTCCCGCGGCAGGCCGAACGTGCCGCGCTGACCGCCGACGAAGTCACGGTCACCGACGACGCGCTACGCGAGATCGCCGCGAACTACACCCGCGAACCCGGTGTGCGACAGTTCGAACGGCTGCTCGCCAAGGCGCTGCGTAAGGTGGCGACCAACGTCGAATCCGGCACGGCGACCATCCCGGTCACCGTCGAGAAGCCGGATCTCAAGGAGTACCTGGGCCGTCCGCGGTTCACCCCGGAGTCCGAGGAACGCACTGCGGTCCCCGGCGTGGCCACCGGCCTGGCGGTCACCGGGATGGGTGGCGACGTGCTGTTCATCGAGGCCAACCGGACCGACACCGGCGAGGGCAAGGGCGGCTTGCAGCTGACCGGACAACTCGGCGACGTGATGAAAGAGTCTGCGCAGATCGCACTTTCGTACGTGCGTGCGCATGCGGCGCAACTCGGCATCGACCCGAAGAACCTCGAGGGCACCATCCACGTGCACGTGCCGGCGGGTGCGGTACCGAAGGACGGGCCCAGTGCTGGCATCACCATGGTGACCGCGCTGGCGTCGATGGCGACCGGCCGCAAGGTGCGCGCCGACGTCGGCATGACCGGTGAGGTCACGCTGAACGGGCGGGTGCTGCCCATCGGCGGGCTCAAGCAGAAACTGCTTGCGGCGCAACGCAACGGCCTCACGCAGGTGTTCATCTCGCCACGCAACGAGGCCGATCTCGACGACGTGCCGGCCGAGATCCTCGAGGATGTCACGGTCACACCGATCGCCGACGTCGCCGAGATCGTGAAGCTGGCGCTGGAACCGGCCGCTGAATCCGTCACCACCGCTGCCTGATCACCGCGGCCTGATCTCCGCTGCCTGATCATCGCTGCCTGATCATCGCTGCCTGATCACCGCTGCCTGATCTCCGCCAATGGCGACGAGACCCGGGGAAGCACATCGCTTCCCCGGGTTTGTGCGCTTGCCCGCTGGATCACCCGACGATGCCGTACGCCTTGATCCGCCGATAGAACGTCGACCGGGATACCCCGAGGCTTTCGGCCGCCGCCACCCGATTGCCGCCGTTGTCCTTGAGTGCGGCCACCATCAGGTCTCGTTCGGAGGCCTCGACGGGGGTCAGCCTGCGGCGCGACGTCGACTGGCAATAGCCGGGGAGATCCTCGACCTGGATCTCGCCGACGGGGCGTCGGCGCAGGGCATGCGCCAACGCCTCGTGCAGTTGCGAGATGTTGCGCGGCCATGAGTATGTCGAGAGCACGCGGGATGCCTCCGGGCTCATGCGGATCTTCCGGTTGGGTGCCAGCGATTTCAGTGCTGACGCGATGATCTCGTCGAGGTCCTCGGTGCGGCACCGCAACGGCGGAATGTTGATCGACGCCTCGAACACCCCGAGCAACTCCCGGAACGGGAGGTCGGAGTCGAGTGCGGAGTCGGAGATGGTGGCCGCGAACCAGACTGGGCCGTCGAGGTCGGCGATCGTGTCGAGCAGCCGCCTGGCCACGGTCACGCCGTCGGTGGTGCACTC
The DNA here is from genome assembly GCF_053588655.1 of Gordonia sp. NPDC003424. Lineage (NCBI taxonomy): Bacteria > Bacillati > Actinomycetota > Actinomycetes > Mycobacteriales > Gordoniaceae > Gordonia > Gordonia sp. NPDC003424. The sequence continues at coordinate 61,559 of NZ_JBSFQJ010000026.1, read as the reverse complement.
GTCGATGTTGCGCAGTATGTACAGCGTCGGGACGGTGGGGGTGATCAGCATCGGGTTCATGTTCACCGCGACAGAATCGCCGCCGAGCTGCGAGCCATCGACGCTGATGCTGCGCGCGTTGGCATACAGCGCGTGGAACATCTCGGCGAGCAACGTGAACTTCCCGGTGCCGGTCTCGCCCAGCAGGACGACGGGACGTTCGCCCACGAGCGCCCTCTGCAGCTCACCGCAGGCGCGGTTCCAGGCGGGCGTGGCCGCCGTGACCACACTCGGACGTGGGGTGGCCAGGGTGTCGGCGATCTGCGCCGTCTGCGCGCCGGCCACCGCGACGTCGGGCAGGTGATGGTCGTCGAATCCGCCCGGTTTCGTGTCTCCGCCGGCGATCACCTCCGCGGTCATCACGATCCCCACGACATCGCCGCCGACAACGATCCGGGTTCCGGTGATGTGGATGTGACGTCCCTCGCCGATGACGATGGTGTCGGTGACGTGGTCGCGACGGGAGGTCAGAAACGTGGCGTGCTCCCGGAGGATTCGCTGTTCGCTGGCGCTGAACTGTTCCTGTGCAACGGAATTCGCGACGAACACCGAGCTCCCGAAAGCGAAGACGGCGCGTTTGCGGGTACGACCGGAGGCGTGCAGATAGGTCGAGAAGATCGCCTGCTGCGCCTGGCTACGGTCGAGCAGCAGGTTCTGGGCGATGTCCTTGGCCGCACTCTTGACCAGCGCGTGCATGATCGGACTCCACGAATTGGTCAAGGTGGAGATGTCCAGGACGCCCTCGACCTGGTTGGTGACCGGATCGATGATCGGCGCACCGGAGCAGGCGAACTGCTGTAGCTGCTCGGTGAAGTGTTCGGGTCCCACCACACTGATCGGTTTGCCCGCCTCGAACACCGTGCCGACCCCGTTGGTGCCCATCGCCCCCTCGGCATAGGAGAAGCCGGGAGCGAACTGGACCCGTTCGAGCAGCCGGCCGACCGCGGGAGAAACGTCGACACGCCTGATCACGCGGGCATCCTTGTCGGTGACCGCGACGATCAGCGGCATGTCACTGGTGTCGGCGGTCAGCTGATCGAGGACCGGCTCGGCACATCGGGCGAGCAGCGAACCGGTGTCGAACTCGCCGGAGAACGACGTCTGCGCCGCGATGGCGTCGACCCCCGCGTCGTGGCTGCGCTGCCACGACGCGACCACCAGATCGTTCACACCGGCCGCGGCCGCCGGACCCGATTCCAGGAAATCTGCCCGAGCGGCGGCCACGCGCAGAAGTCGGTTGGGGCTGTTGGGCATGGGCGCGACTCCTTTCGCCCGCGGGATCCGGGTTCCTCGATTGTCCATGAGACCTACGACACATCGCCAGGGCGCGACATGTGTCAGCTTGACACACGCCCCCCGAGTGAGACGGCACCAGAGTTGGCATCGATGTGGTCTAGGCCACTTCTCAACGGCAGGTCTCACGAATGGACGAGCATGGACACACTGATCAACATCGACAACGGGGGCACGCTCACAGACATCTGCGTCTGGGACGGTGCCAACATCGGCTTCACCAAGACGCTGACCACCCCGCATGACCTCTCCGAATGCCTGTTCGCGGGCATCGAGAAAGCGTCGGCGAGCCTGTACGGCGAGGCCGACATCACCCGGCTGCTGCACCAGGCGCAGCACATCCGCTACTCCACCACGCAGGGAACGAACGCGCTGGTGGAGCGCAAGGGGCCGATGATCGGCATCATCACCACCCTGTCGGGACTTCGGGAGCGGATGGAGTCGACCGACGCGCAACGCGCGCTGTTCGAGGGTCTGGTCGACGACCGGTACTCGGTGATCAGCACGGATTCCGACGACTTCGAGTTCGAGGTCGTGCAGGAGGTCAACCGGCTGACGACGATCGGCGCCGCCAGGGTGGTCGTGGTCGGCGCAACGGTCGACGAGGAACGGGCGCTGCGCCAGATCCTGCTCCGGAAGTTCCCCCGCCACCTCCTGGGCTCGGTGCCCCTGATCTACAGCTGGGAGCTCGCCGGCGACCGTGCGGACGAGCGCCGGTGCTGGTCGTGTGTCGTGAACTCCTTCCTGCACCCGACGATGGAACGATTCCTCTACGGCGCCGAACGGCGTCTCAAGGAATACAAGGTGGCCAACCCGCTGCTGGTCTACCGAAACGACGGCGCCTCCTCGAGGGTCGCGAAATCGATCGCCCTGAAGACCTACTCGTCCGGCCCGCGCGGGGGGCTCGAGGGCACCGCGGCTTTGGCCCGCGTGTACGGGTTGAGCCACGCGCTGATGATGGACATCGGCGGCACCACCACCGACGTCGGCGTCGCTCGCGACGGCGCGGTCGCCGTCCTTGATCGCGGGGTCATCGAAGGCGTCGACATCTCCTACCCGATGAGCGACGTGGCCTCCACCGGTGTCGGTGGATCGTCGGTCATCGGAGTGGTCGACGGCGAGATCGTGGTCGGCCCGCAGTCGGTGGGTGCGGCTCCCGGCCCCGCGTGCTTCGGCTTCGGCGGCACACAGGCCACCATCACCGACGTCAACCTGCTCCTCGGCGTTCTCGACGCCGACACCTACCTCGACGGCAGTTTCACCCTCGACCCGCAGCGTTCGACGGCGGTGATCACCGACACCATCGCCACACCCCTCGGCATCGGACTCGAGGAAGCGCTGGTGCGGATGGAGAAGGCGTACTTCACGGCGCTGGCCGGGGCCTTCGCCTCGTGGGTGCAGCCCGACACCACACTGCTGGCGTTCGGCGGGGCCGGACCGATGAGCGCGGCCGGCGCCGCGCAACTCGCGGGTGTGAACCACGTGTTGATCCCCCGGACCGCGGCCGTGTTCTCCGCCTTCGGTATCGCGTTCTCGGACATCGGAAAGACCTACGAGGTCAATGTTCCCGGGTCCACGACCGAGGCCGTCCTGGACACCTTTGCCTCGCTCCTGGCTCGTGCCGAGCGGGACATGTTCCAGGAGGGATACGACATCGACGAGTGTGATACGCAGTGGCACTTGGTGTCTGAACGCGCCGATGGTACCGACGTGCGGCGGGTGGGGTACACGCCCGGTGACGCCGTCGACGGCGCCGACCGGGTGCTCACCCTCGAGCTGGATGTGACCGCCCGACTGCCGCATCCGGAACTCGAGGTGAGCAGCGACGTGGCCGCGCTCCCGGCGCCTGCCCAGCAGACCCGCCTGGTGCGCTCGGCCGCTGATCAGGTCGACGAGGTGCCCGTCCACGTTCTCGACGAGCTCGAGCCCGGTCACGGCGGGACCGGCCCCGCCATCGTCGAAGGTCCGTTCTTCACCGCGCGAGTACTACCCGGCTGGTCCTTCCGGGTCACCTCGGCGGGCGACCTTCTCCTCACCCTCGATACCGAGTAAATGCCAATTCGATTTGGCTGCACAGCAATTCACCATCTCTGACGAACTCAGAACCTGACAGAAGGGAGGGCTCCTCATGCGAGTCCCCATGACCGAATACTTGTTCATCGATCTCGACACCGAACGCTGGCTGTGCCGGGTGTGCGGCCAGGACATGGGCAACGCACGCGACAACTACAAGCCGGGAACCCTTGCGTACGACCGTGATCCGCGCGAGATCCACCAACCGATCATCGACCCGGACCGCTACGAGTACACGTTCAGTCCCGACCCCGACTACTGCCGGATCGTCGAATACTACTGCCCCGGCTGCGCCACTCAGATCGAGGTGGAATACCTGCCGCCGGGTCACCCGCCCGCCGTCGACATCCTCGTCGACATCGATGCACTCAAGCAGCAGTGGGCCGCACGCGGTGTCGATGCCGAGAAGGTTCACAACTACGGACCGGGCGAGGACGCGCAGAAGTACACCGCCGCACTCAAAGCCGCCGGCCATGTCCGCTGACCGTCCGCTGCGACCACCCACTCTCACAAGCCAAGGAGCACACCCATGAAACGCATCTCCGTGGACATCGGTGGCACGTTCACCGACTGTTTCTTCGTCTGGGACGACATCTACGTCGACGCGAAAGCGCTGACCACCCACCACAACCTGGCGTTGGGATTCAACGACGCCCTCGACCTCGCCTGCAAGCGGGCAGGTCTGGACCGGTCGACGGTCCTCAGCGAGGTCGACTCGGTCCGATATGCGACCACGCTGGGCACCAACGCGCTCATCGAACGCAACGGACCCGAGGTCGCCGCGATCGTGACCCACGGATTCGAGGACACCATCCCCCTCTCCCGCGGCCGCGGTTACGGTGAGGGACTGGACTATTCGATGCAGCAGAACCTCCCTGCCGCCGAACGCCCCGAACCGCTCGTGCCGCGCAGCCTGATCCGTTCGGTCAAGGAACGGATCAACTCCGCCGGCAAGGTCGTGGCGCGGTTGGACCCGGACGACGTCCGTTCGGTGGTGCGAGAACTCGTCGATGCCGGTGCCGAGGCGATCGTGGTGTCGCTGACCAACGCGACCGAGAACCCCGAGCACGAGTTGGCGATCCAGGAGATCATCCTCGACGAGTTCCCGCCCCACGAACTCGGCGCGATCCCGGTACTGCTGGGCCACCAGGTCTCCGGCCGCAAGGGTGAATACGTGCGGGCCACGTCGACGATCGTCGACGGCTATCTGCACTCCATCATGTTCCACGCGCTCTCACAGCTGTCGAACAACCTGCGTGACTTCGGCTACGACCGGCCCATGCTGGTCATCCACAACTCCGGTGGCATGGCACAGATGAACTCGACCGATGCTCTGCAGACCATCCACTCCGGGCCGATCGCGGGAGTCGGTGCGGCCGAGCATCTCTCGAACGAAACCGGGATCGGACACCTGATCTCCACCGACATGGGCGGCACCTCGTTCGACATCGGCCTGGTGCCCGAGGGCGGGGTCAAGCACTACGACTTCCTGCCCACCATCGACCGCTGGTTGGTGTCGGTGCCCATGGTGCACCTCGACACGCTCGGTGCCGGTGGCGGTTCCATCGCCAGTTACGACCGCATCCACAACTCGGTCAAGATCGGTCCGCAGTCCGCGGGTTCCAACCCCGGACCCGCCTGCTACGACCGGGGTGGCCTCAAGCCCACGGTCACCGACGCCGATCTGCTGCTCGGCTATCTCGACCCCGACAACTACGCCAACGGGTACATCAAGCTCAACCCGCGGCGTGCGAAGTTCGCCATCGAGGAAAGCCTGTGCGATCACCTCGACATCGGCGTGATCGAGGCGGCACGCGTGATCAAGGACGGTGTCGACGAGCAGATGGCCATCGGCATCGGCAAGGAACTGCGGGTCCGCGGGTATCTGCCCGAGGACTTCACCATGCTCGCCTACGGTGGCAACGGGCCCCTGCACGCCTGCGGAATCGCCCGCCACGCCGGAATCACCAGGGTTCTGGCACCGCCGTTCTCGTCGGTGTTCTCCGCCTGCGGCGCCGGGAACATGAAGCAACTGCACTTCCATGAGCGTGGCGTGCACATCACCATGTACAACGCGACCACCCGTTCGCTCTTCGACGACTACGACGAACTCAATTCGGTGATCGCCGAACTCGAGTACCGCGGCCGCGAAGACCTGATCCGCCAAGGCTTCTCCGGCGACGACGTCCGGCACCGCCTCGAGATGGACATGCGATACGGCAACCAACTGCTCACCCAGGCGGTGACATTGCCCGACATCTCCCGGGTCGGCGGCGTCGGCGACATCCTGGAGATCATCAAGATCTTCGGCGACGTCTACAGCCACCGATTCGGTGCGTCGTCGGCGGCGCCTGAAGCCGGAATCCGTTGCAGCACGGTCCGGGTGGCGTCCTACGTCGACGGTGACGTCGTCAACTTCGAGACCCTGGAATCCGGGGGCGACCGCCGCGCGCCGGCGCCGGTCGGGCACCGCAAGGCGTACTTCATCGGCGTCGACAAGCCGATCGACACCCCGTTCTACGACCAGGAAGCGCTGACCGCCGAACACGTGATCACCGGTCCGGCCATCGTGACCACCGAGACCACCACATTCCTGGTCGAGCCGCAGTGGCGCCTGGAACCGACCGAACAGGGGGCGGTGTGGTTCCTCCGCGACTGACCGTGCCATCACACCCGACCCCGACGACGAAGGACATCGAACAATGACCGCAATCAACGACCGCACCGCCAAACCGCTCACCTCCGAGGAGCAGGAGTGGGTGGACAAGTTCATGGACGAGACCACCCTGTTCCTCGGTCCCGACCGCGAGATCATGCGCAGCCACAGCATTTCCGAGCGCACCGATCACGAGGAGCTGGCCATCGCCGCCGGCGTCGACCGGATCGAGGTGGAACGCATCCGTAAGCGGATCGCCGGCGCCCTCGACGAGGGCTACGAGATGTGCGAGGCGCAGGGCGCCGCGCCCGGCGCCAAATGGGGCGACCTCACCACCGCCATCTACACCGCCGCCGGCGACGTCTCCTACCTGTCCTGCCACGGCGTGATCGCGTTCAGCGCGATCCTGCACCACCCGATCCGCTACATCATGAAGTACTGGAAGGACGAGCCGACCGTCGGTATCCACGAGGGCGACGGCTTCATCCACAACGACGCCCGGTTCGGCAACGTGCACAACACCGACCAGTCGATGATCATGCCGATCATCCGTAACGACGAGATCATCGCGTGGGTGGCCGCCACCATCCACGAGGGTGAGAACGGTGCGTGCGAGCCGGGCGGCATGCCGTCGGGCTCGGAGACCGCCTTCGACGACGGGCTGCGGATGAGCCCGTTCAAGATCGTCGAGCGCGGTCACCTGCGTCGAGATCTGTTGACCTTCCTGCAGCATTCGGTGCGCGACCCCAAACTCCAACTCGCCGACCTGAAGGTGAAGATCACCGCGGTCAACAAGATCATGGAACGCATCAACGCGGTGATCGACGAGGTCGGTGTCGACACCTTCATCGGTGCACTGCGCACCACCGTCGAGGACGTCGACGTCGAAGTGCGTCGCCGCATCGCCGAATTGCCGGACGGTACATACCGTTTCGACCAGTTCATGGACTCCACCCTGAAAGAGAACATCCTCATCAAGGTCGCCTGCAAGATCACCGTCAAGGGTGATCACATGACGGTGGATCTGCGCGGCACCGGACCGGAGATCCTCAACCGGGCCATCAACTCGCCGCTGTGCTCGGTGAAATCGATGATGATGCAGGCGATCCTGGCGTTCTGGTGGCCCGATCTGCCGCGCTGCACCGCGGCGATGAGCTGTATCGAGATCATCTCCGACGAGGGGACCTGGGCGGATGCCTCCTACGACGCCCCGATGGGTCAGTCGTTGCAGGCCTCGTTCCGCGGCTTCTCGATGATGCAGGCGCTCTACAGTCGGATGTCGTTCTCCACCCCGCACAAGTACAGCAACGTGGTGGCGAACTGGTTCAACCAGATCAACACCTTCTTGTGGGGTGGCGTGACCCAGCACGGCGACATGGTCGGCAACCTGTGTGCCGATCTGAACGGCATGCCCGGGGGCGCAAAACCCTTCCGCGACGGCGAGGATGCGGTCTCGCCGCTGTTCTGCGCGATGGCCGACACCGCCGAGCAGGAGGTGATGGAGGAAGAGGTGCCGTTCATGCAACTCGTCGCCAAGCGCCTGGTCCGCGACAACATGGGCTTCGGAAAGTTCACCGGCGGTATGGGTTACGAGATGATCGTGGCCGCCGAGGGCACCCCGCAGTGGGGATTCATGACGGTCACCTCCGGCGCCAAGTTCTCGTCGATCTACGGCATGTACGGCGGATACGGCTGCGGCACCTATCCGTTGGCGATGGTGAAGGGCACCAACGTGTACGAGCACTTCCGCCGCGACAACAAGACGTTCGATCTGTCCATCGAGAAGATCATGAACGAACGTCCCTTCGCCGACGGCCGGTACTCGACCTACCACATGGGCCTGCAGTTCGATCTGGCCAAGGACGGCGAGCTGTACATGATCAGCCAGGGCGCCGGCGGCGGCTACGGTGATCCGTTGGAGCGGCAGCCCGAATCGGTGGTGGCCGATGCCGAACTGGGCCGGATCAGCCAGAAGGTGGCGCAGGACATCTTCGCCGTGCACTACGACCCGGAAACCTTCCGGATCGACGTCGAGGCGACCGAGCAGGCCCGGGCGAAGGCCCGCGCCGACCGCCTCGAGCGTGGCAAGCCGTTTGCCGAGTTCTGCGAAGAATTCGTCACCCCCGAGCCGCCGAAGGATCTCCTGTACTACGGCTCCTGGGGATCGGACACGGACGAGCTGACGGCGACGGTCTTCGGCATCGACGGTCCCGAGCGGGTGACCGCGCCACTGGCCGATCTGCCGATCATCAACATCCCCGACCGCCGAGAGGTCAAGATCGCCAAACTCGAGCAACGCATCGCCGAGCTCGAGGACAAGCACGGTGAGGTCGTGAGCCGGCGGACCTGACCGAACACCCGAACCGGGGCGGGCGACACCGCGTCCCGCCCCGGTTCGGCCCACCCGCATGTCATCCCTGATCCACCAGCGCTGTCTCCCCACACATTCCCCACACTGATTCCGTCGCCGCAAGGAAACCCCATGACCTTCTCCACCCTCATCGGCGCGCCCCCGAGCGGGCGCGGTCGGCCACTGCTCATCGAGGACACCGACTACTCCGCCGCCGTCATCCGGCAAGGCGCTCCCATCCCTTGGACCGACCTCGCAGCCCTGGCCGGGCACTACGGCCAGGTCCAGTCGCTGCTCGGCTCCGACGCCGCGTGGGTCGACGTGCAGCGTTGGCAGCAAGCACATCTCGACGCCCAACCCGCGGTGATCGGTGACATGGGTGCGCGCAGCCGGACGGGCTACCCGCTGCGCACCCTCCTCGGACATCAGGGACTGCTCGACACCTTCCGCAAGACGCTCACCACGATCGCCGACGCCACCCGCCGCGGCATCGTCCTGCACATCCCATCACCGGCCGCATGGGTGGCATGGGCGCACGAGGTGGCCGGCAATCAGCTCGACGACGTCGATTTCGACGCCGCCGACAGCGCATCGATGTATGTGGCCGAATGGCTCGGGCAACTCGGCCCGCTCCCGATCGAGATCGTCGTGCTCGATACGCGGCCCGCCCCACCCGAGTGCGCCGAGGTACTCGGCGACTACACCTCTGTGCTCAATGTGGTCGAGCACCTCGGTTGGTCTGTCGCCATGCGCGGGGACGACCGGATCGACACGACCGAGGACGTGCACGCCGTGGTGGTCGACTCTGAGTTCTGGACCGAGGACATCGAAACCGAGGACATCGAAACAGACTTGGGTGCAGTTGCTTTCACCACCATTCCGCCGGCGTCTTCGCCGGAGGCGGTGCTGGACAAACTCCGCCGGCTCACCTGAGCCGCAGCGGATCGAATCAGATCTGCCCCAACCGCTCGAGGATGTTCATGAACACGGTCGCGTTCTCGTACAGCACCCACATCTCGGCCACGGTGGCGTCGTGTGTCGCCGGGTTCTGCAGCCCGAAGTTGTTGACCCACGCGGCGGTTCGGGTCGACTGGAACAACACCGTGGTGGCGGCCTTGTCGCCGATGATGTCGCCGACGAACCATGCGGTGAACAGCGGTTCGAGATTGACGCCGTAGGTGGTCTTGAACGACTTGATGATCGCCGGGGTGGCGTCGACGAGGGCACCGCCGAAGGTGTAGAAGTCCTTGGTGTTCTTGGGCTTCGACTTGACCGTCACGAGTGCGTTCGGGAAGTCGATGATGAGGTGGGCAAAGATCTGCCCCATCAGGACGCGCCCGGGACTGCGGTCGCAGTGGGTGGTGAGCCGCAGTGCCTGCGCCCAATGGGCGGGGGGTTTGCCGCCGGTGACGAACTCATGCAGCGCACTGACATAGAGGCGGACGACCTCGATGGCCAGGTTGGTCGCCCACACCGGGTCCTCGTAGATACCCGATTTGATACTCGGGCCGACGAGTTTCAGGATCTCGTCGAAGGCGATCGGGAAGGTGCCCCGGTAGTCGTTGTGCTTCGACAGCGCCTTCCTGAGCGCGGCGATCTTCTTCTGTGCATCGTCGTAGGTGACGATGGTCGTCGGGTCGGTGAGTTTGGCGAGGTCCTGTTTCTGCTTCGGTGTCTCGACCGGGATGCACGCGGAGACCGGTGTCGGCGCTGCCGACGCGGCAGGTGCAGCAACGGTGATCGTGCCGAAAATCAGGGCCGACAGGGTGAAGATCACGCCAAGAGACTTGAGTGTCCGCATAGGGTGACTGTATTCACATCGGTGCAAATCCGACTCTGTTTCGCAAAGCTACCGACCGGTAGGGTGCAGCGCACCGTTTGAGGGTGATGATGGGTTGTGTCCGGGTCGTTCGTTTGTCCACTGGGAGGCTGCCCGATGTCCGATCTACCCACCATCACCGACGACGAGATGCAGACCATCCTGCAGTACGCCCAACCGTATTCGGTCGTCATTCTCCGGACCGGGCCGAAATACGGGACACCCGAAGCGGCATCGATCATCTGGGAGCACGGCCGCCGCAACATGGCGCTGCGCGCCGCGGGTGCGTTGTCGGTGGTGCTGCCGGTCACCGACGACTCCGGTATCTGTGGTGTCGGCATCTTCGACCGCGACGTCGAGGCCACCACGGCGATCATGAACGACGACCCCGGCGTGCGGGGAGAGGTCTTCGTCTACGACGTGCATCCGGCCCGAGGGTTCCCCGGCGACGCTCTCCCGCCGGAGCCGGACGAATCATGAAGGCTCACCGATGAGAATCCGGTGAGAGTCCGTTGGGCAGCGTTGCCCGGCCGCGTCCGGTCACCGACGATGAGTACATGACGCCCCGTGCCATCGGCTTGATCGTCCTGTCGGTACTGGTGGCCGCGTGCGCTGCGCTGGCTGCGCCGGGATCGGCATCGTCGGCGCCGTCGGCCGGTCACACCACCGAGCGGGTCGGCACCCGGACCTTCGAGATGTATCGTCCCGCGGGACTGTCCGGCCCGGTTCCGCTGGTCGTCGTACTGCACGGTGGCTACGGTGACGGACGCCAGGCCGAACGCAGCTACCACTGGGACGCGCAGGCCGACCGCGGTCGCTTCGTCGCCGTCTTCCCCAACGGTGTGGGGCGCTCGTGGAATGCCGGGACATGTTGCGGCCCCGCACAACAGCGACGTGTCGACGACGTGACATTCATCCGTCGGGTGGTGGCATCGGTGGCGGCGCGGATGCCCATCGACCCGTCACGCATCTACGTCACCGGCATGTCCAACGGCGCGATGATGGCCTACCGAATGGCCTGCGAGACAAGATTGTTCGCCGCGGCTGCACCGGTTGCCGGCACGATCATGGTGCCCTGTGCCGGTGCCGCGCCGATCTCGCTGCTGGCCATTCACGGCACCGCCGACGACCGGGTGCCCTACGGTGGCGGGCCGGGTAAGGCGTTCAACCTCAACGGCACCGCGCGCGTCGACGGACCGTCGATACCCGCCGACAACGCGCTGTTCCGGCGGATCAACCACTGCGGACCGCCGAAAGTCACCAGGTCGGGCGACGTGACGACGTCGATCGCATCCTGCCCGCAGGCACGGTCGGTCGACCTGATCAGCATCGCGGGGGCCGGTCATCAATGGCCCGGCGCACAACGTAATCCGGTCCTCACGGCATTGGGACTGCTCGCGCCGTCGGTGTCGGTGGATGCGACGTCGACCATCTGGACCTTCTTCGCCGCACACCCTCGCTGACACGGCGTCGAAGGTCGGCACGCGTGAGGCAACGACTCGACTCCTGATCCGCGCCCTACGCTGTCGCCGGTTCGATCGGCCCGTCGATCTCGTCGAGCATCTTGTAGATGTCGGCGGGAATGCGGTCGGCGATCGCCTTCTGCAAGACGGGCGTGTGGTCGAACACGAAGTCGCGCAGGTGTCGCACGCCGGGCGGCGCATGATGAAAGAGCTTGCCCTGCGAGTAGGCGGCGCCGGACATCTTCGAGGTGTGCGCTCGCCGCGGTTCCTCGAAGGCGGCGAGCGCCCTTGCGAGTGCCGCCGTGTCGTCGAGGTCGACCCGGCTGATCTCCCGGCCCAGGAAATAGCCGTCCTCGATCGACATTCCGGCGCCGTACGCCGCATACGGTGAGGTCGGGTGCGCGGCGTCGCCGATGAGCGTGACCCGACCCCGCGACCATTGCGGAAGGGGTGGCCGGTCACGGATCTCCCAACGGGTGACATCCGCCGGATCCGTGGCCTCGACCATCTGGGGCAGCGGCCAGTGGAACTCCGAAGATGCCTGGGCGAGAGCCGTTTCCCACATATCGCCGGTGAACGCGGTGCCCGGATCCCATGGGCTGGTGATCCACCACTGGAACCCGACCTTGCCGTAGCTCTTGATCGAACTCCACGAGCCCTGCTTGTCCTTGCTGAACGTCATCACGCACGTGCCGTGCTTGGCCCCGGGGATCGGCTCGAAGGTGAAGCCGCCGAAGCAGTGCAGACGGTGCATGCGCAGCGGCGCATCACCCCAGAGTTGCCGACGGACCGTGGAGTGGATCCCGTCGGCGCCGACCACGAGATCGGCCTCGGACCGGGCACCGTTCCCGAACGTCAGCGTCACGCCGTCGCCATGGTCGTGCAGGGCCGTCAACTCGTGGTCGGTGTGCACCGTGACGGATTCCGGCAGCGCTGCGGTCATGCGCGCGAACAACTCGGGGCGGAGCAGGCCGATGAATCCGCCCTCGTACTCGTCCTTGATGTCCTGGGGCAGGGGTATCACCATTCGCAGGTGTCCGTCCGCTCGACGTGCGCTGCTCGTACACGGATACCCGAGGTCCTCGGTGTCGACGCCGAGATAGCCGAGCGCCTTGACCGGCGGAGGCCACAGATTGAGGATGTTGCCGCTCGACCGTACCTGAGATGCCTTCTCGTACAGCGAGACCCGGTGGCCGGCCTGGGCCATGGCGAGCGCGGTCGCCAGACCGCCCGGCCCCGCGCCGATCACCGCGATGTGACCTCCGGCGGCGCTCATGCGAGTTCGGGCTGGGTCGCCGAGAAGACCGCGGCGTGATCGGATGCCGGGTCGAGGTCGGCGAGCATCCGAATGGCGACCGGCCGTCCGCCGCCGACCACGCCGCCGCCGGGATGCTGGAACGGGCCCACGAGATACAGGCCCTCGACGCCGGGCACGGTGTAATCGGCCAGTGCCGGTGTGGGCCGCGCGGCTCCGAGCTGGTTGGTGAGCATCGCGATGCCGTTGATGTCGCCGTGCCGGAAGCTCGGGGTGTCCTTCTCGTGGTCGAGCGGGCTCACGATCTCGTAATCGCGGATGTTGTCGGCGTCGAGATTCTCGTAGAACGTCGCCGTGTACTCGATCAGGAACTTGGCGTAGTCCTCCTTGATCTCCTCCCACCGCTGCGGCCCACCGTCCTCGAGGTCGTAGGTGGTCAGGCAGAACAGGTGCAGGACGGCATTGCCCTCGGGAGCACGCGACGGGTCGGCCACCGACGGACATCCGGCGCCCACGAGCGGGAACTCGGGGAACCGGCCGCGCCGCAACGTGTCGAAGGTGTCGAGCATGTCGGTGAAGCCGCCGTGGGTCAGCGTGTTCATCACGAAGTTGTTGATGTCCGGAGAACACTTGTAGCGCAAGGGCTCGTTGAGTGCCGCATGGACGACGAAGCCGGTGAACTTGCTGAGCTCGGTGTGCTCGGCGGCCGCCGCGATCGCCGGATCGAGGTTGTCGCCGAGGAACGACGCGAGCAGGTGCGGGTGGATCGATCCGAGAACGGCCTCCCGTGCGCGGATAGTCTCCCCGGTGGTGGTCCGAACGCCGACGGCACGGCCGTTCTCCACGATGATCTGATCCACCTCGGTGTTGAGGCGGATGTCGCCGCCACCCGCCTGCAGTGCCCGGATGCAGGCGTTGGTGAAGTTCACGCCGCCGCCGCGCGGCACCGAGATCCCGTACTTGGCGACGATGCCGATCGCAGCGTACGCGAAGATGCCGGTGTTCTTGTCGTCGGGGTGCGATGTGATGATCTCCGAGGCCAGACGGTTCAACGCGACCAGCACCCGCTCGTCGGAGAACCACTCACCGAACACGTCCGACACGCTCATTCCCATGGCGCGCAGCGTTTCCGGACCGTATGGCGCCGCGGCGAGCGCGGCACCGGCGGTTGCCGGGTCCACCGGTGGGACGAAGAACCCGGGCAGGATCAGATCGGTGATCTCGACGGCCGCGTCGACGAACTTCCGGTAGGCGTTGGCGTCGGCGGCCGAGAACCGCTCGATCTCGGCGACCGTGCGTTCGGTGTCGCGGTAGATGGGCAGGAACGTGCCGTCGTCGAAGATGGCGGCGTAGGGGTGGTCCATGCTGATGTACTCGAGGCCGTGCTTGCCGAGCAGGCCGAGCTCGTCGTCGGTGATCAGGGGGTTGGCCTGGATGAGAACGTGCAGCGCACTGTGCCGCTCGCTCCAGAAGCCGGGTTCGGCCATCTCGAGGGTGGCGACCCCGCCGCCCGCGTAGTGCATGCGTTCGAGTACCAGTACCTTCCGGCCGGACTTGGCGAGGTAGCCGGCGGCGATGAGTCCGTTGTGTCCGGAGCCCACGACCACGACGTCGTAATCGGTGTCGGTCATCAGTGTTTCCTTTCGGGGGGGAAAGCGATTGCAGAGGTTGGGTTTTCAGAAGTGACGCGTCAGGCCGCCATCGGCGGCGAGGAACTGACCGGTGACCATGCCGGCATCCGGGCCGGTGAGGTAGGCGACTGCACCGACGACGTCCTCGACCGATGTCGTCCGGGGCAGTGCCTGCATGCCGCGCATGATGTCGGCGATATTCGGCGGCATCGCACCGGCCCGGATCTGCTCCTCCACCATCGGCGTGTGGGTGAAGCCGGGCGACACGGCGTTCACGGTGATCCCGGCCGGGCCGAGATCGGCGGCGAGCGAGCTGGTCAGGCCGAGGATGGCGGCCTTGCTGGTCATGTAGGCGACCATGCGCGGGGTGTTGGTGTAGATCGAGGTCGACGCGACGCTGACGATGCGTCCGTGACCGAGTTCCTTCATGCCCGGCACCACGGCCCGTGACATCGCGAAGGTGCCCGTCACGTTGACGTCGAGAACCGTTCTCCAGGAATCGATGTCGATCTCGTCAACCGCGCCCAGACGCCCGATCGCGGCGTTGTTGACGAGGATGTCCACCGGGCCGAGGGCATCGGCGATGGTGGTGACCGCCGCCTCGGCGGCGTCGGGATCGGCGATGTTCGCGCGGACCGCGTGAGCGCGGCCACCGGCCTGCTTGATCGCCTCGACGGTGTCCGCGGCGTCGGCGACATCGACGATGCCGACGCTCGCACCGCGTGCCGCGAGTCCGGCGGCGATGGCCGCCCCGATGCCGCCGGCAGCGCCGGTCACGATGGCGATGCGGTCCAGATGTGTTTGTCCCACGGAACTCTCCTGAGGTGATGATCGGCCACGCCGGTCGGGTGGTGAGACACCGCGAACCCTGCTGATGTGGGGATGAGCCGATGTATGTACTTGGCGCGGAAGAAGATTCGCTCGGGCGGATGGCCTTCCGTGAAACCGTAATCCCGATTACGGTTTCTTGAGTGTGTAACACGCATCACGTCCTGTCAACCCCCGATCCGCGCCGCGGCGGTCGGTGGTGGCCGAAGACTGGTTCAATCGGAACCGTGAACGCGTCTGGGTCCAGCAGGTTCGACGAGTGGACGGCCTCCGATCTGTTGGCCGCGCGCCCGCCCCGGCAACAACGCAGCCGGGAGGCCTGGGCGCGGATTCTCGCGGCCGGTATCGAGCTGATCGAGGAGGGCGGCCTGTCGGCCTTCACGGTGCCGCGCGTGTGCGAACGTGCGGAGGTGGCGCCGCGTGCGGTCTATGAGCGCGTCGACGGCAAGGACGAACTCTTCGCGGCCGTCTACGAGTACAAGATGGGCACCATCGTCGCCGATCAGGCGGAACTGTTCGACGAGAACCGGACGGACCGCCGCGGGCCCGTCGAGACGATTCACCATGCGGTCGGTTCGGTGATCGCGCTGTTCGCCGGCCACGAGAGCTTCCTGCGCGCGGTCATCCACATGTCCGCGACGCACCCGCTGCTGCTGGACCGCGGCCGCTTCTACACCCGCGGCCTGCGCAGCACGTTCATCGCATCCCTGCGCCACGCCCTGAGCCATGCCGGTGGCGGTGACGGCGGCGACACCGTCGTCGCCGACGAGATGGTGCTGGATCTGTGTTTCGCGACGGTGTTCTCCACGGTCATGATCCGTACCTCCTACGGCGCCGACTATGCGACCGACGTGGGGGACAACGAGGCGCTGACCGAGCGGCTGACCGACATGGTCGTCGCCTACCTGCTGCCCGGAACGTCCGGCTCCTGACCTGCCGGAACTCGTCGGCGTCGCATCGCCGGGAGGTACAGTCCAGGTCGTGGGTGCCGCAGAAACCCAGGACGCACAGCTGGGACGAATCGACCAGAACCTGCTCGTGCCGCTACATGCGCTGCTCGAGGTCCGACACGTGTCGAAGGCCGCCGAGCGCATCCATCTCAGCCAGCCCGCGGTGTCCGCGGCGCTCGGGCGGCTCCGGCGGCACTTCGACGACGAACTCCTCGTGCGGGTCGGTGGCTCGTATCAGCTGACCCCCCTGGCCACCCGGCTCCAGGCCACCGTGGCGCTGGCCGTCCAGGCGCTCGACGAGGTGTGGAGCGAGGGCGGCGGATTCGACGCGGCAACCAGCACCCGCCGGTTCACCGTGACCGCGTCCGCCTACGCGATGACCAACGACATCCGCGGCTCGACATCTGCCTGAGCCACGGCGGGGGAGCGATGCCGTTCCTGCTGGGCCGGGTGCGCTCGTGGGTGGGGACCGGCGCCTCCCCGATCACGGTGGCGCAGTTCGACCGCGACTATGCGCGCCTCTGGTTCGACACCCACGTGCATGCCGAGTCGTCGGCGCAGCTGCTCGCCGAGGTCGCCGATCCCACCCGGCTGGTCCTCGGCACGAACTTCGGGGGATGGGACTCCTCGTCGCCCACCGAGCTCGACGGTCTGTCCGTCGACGTGGAGCACAACGCGCGCAAGCTCTTACGGCTCCCCTGACGAGGCGTCATGGCACCTGTTCCCGGGTGCCAGGCCGTCCACGTGTCCCGACATTTCCGATTCATTCAGCCCCACAGGAGAATTCGAACAATGCCTGCCGTCCACAATGCTCTCGTGATCGGCGCCGGGGTGTCCGGTGCCGCCGTCTCCATCGAACTCGCCCGAGCCGGCGTCGCCGTCGACCTCGTCGAGATCAACGCGGACGTGACCGCGCTGGGATCGGGAATCACCCTGCAGGGCAATTCTCTTCGCGTGTTCGACCAGCTCGGTGTGCTCGACCGGTGTATCGCCGCCGGACAGCCGTTCACGACGTTGCACATCTACGCGACCGATGCCGAGGCGGCGGTGCTCGCCGAGGTGCCCAGCGCGCCGACCGGTGGGCCCGACGTTCCGCCCACGATGGGTATGTACCGGCCCGACCTGGCCGGCATCCTGATGGACCGGGCCGAGGAGGTCGGGGTGAAGACCCGGTTCGCGACCACCGTGACCGAGCTGTGTGCCGACGACGACGGTGTCGATGTCGTGTTCTCCGACCGGTCCGCAGCACGCTACGACGTGGTGATCGGTGCCGACGGGATCCGGTCGGCCACGCGCAAGATGCTCGGGATTGATCTCCAGACGCGCCCGATCGGCCTCGGCATCTGGCGAGTGTTCGCCCGGCGCCCGGCCGAACTCGATCATGCGGGGCTGTATTACGGAGGCCGCTGCCTCTATTCGGGTTTCACGCCGACCTCGGAGACCACGCTGTACGCGCATCTCACCGAAGACGCGTGCGACCGGTCCGCACTCACGGCCGCCGAGCGAGTCGAGGTGGTGCGCGAGCTGTCGTCGGCCTACCACGGACCCTGGGATGCGATTCGCGCGGCGATCGAGGATTCCGCAGTCGTGCACTACACGCACGCCGAGACCCATCTGCTCGACGGGCCGTGGAATCGGGGGCGGGTGGTCCTCATCGGCGACGCGGTGCACACCTGTCCGCCGACCATCGCGCAGGGCGCGGCGATGGGACTCGAGGACGCCGTCGTGCTCGCCGAACTGCTGACCGGGAGCGAGCGGATCGACGACCGGTTGTGGGCGGAGTTCGCCGATCGACGGCTGGACCGGGTGCGCGCGGTGGTAGAGGCGTCCAATCTGATCGCCGGGTGGCAGGTGGACCGCGAGCAAGGCGACGTGCCGGCAGTGATGGGCAGGATCGCGAAACTGGTGATGACCGCACCGTGACCGCGCCGCGACCGCGCCATCACCGTGGCGGATCGGTGGCCGGCGGATCGGTGGTGAGGGGATTCAGGCCGGGGCGGGTTCGAGCTCGCCGCCCGGGAAGCCGAAGATACGGGCGATGGTGCCCTTGATGATGAAGCGCGGGAACATCTCCGTGGCCACCAGCGTCTGCTGCTGGATCAACCCTTCGAGCAGCGCGACGATCAGTTCGGCGGTGCGCTCGGGCCGGTTGGGTTCGTAGCGCGAGACGAACGGCTCGGTGAAATCGATGAACACCGCGCGGTTGCGCAGCACCTGCTCGCGCAGATCGTCGTCGAACTGGGCCTCCACCAGAATCGCGAAGTGCGCCTTGACGAACCCTTCGCCCTCGGTGCACATCGCCATGACGAAGTCGGTGGTGCAGTCGAGCACCAGCTCCGGTGTCGCATCGTCGCCGGCGAGCATCGGCGCGAACGACCGCATCGCCACATCCCACATCACGGCGTGCGCGGCCTCGATGGCCAGCGACAGCAGCTTCGACCGGGTCGGCGCGTAGTAGTTGACCGAACCCGCCGGGAGTCCGGCGGCCTCGTCGACGGACCGATGCGTCACCGCGTGGAGCCCGCGGGTCGAGATGATCTCCAGCGTCGCCCGCGCGAATCGCGTGCGCCGATCCGGGGCATCGTGACCGCTACCCGCCGCGTTCTTGCTCACGAAGCCCCCCGCCTCACAGTCTGTGGTGGAGAGTGTAAACGGACCGCGGTCAGAAAGAGGCCGATGGGCGACAGCCGCGGACATTGAGTCACTCCGACTCAACTTTTTCGGCGAAACCGGGAACAATACGGCCGGCCTCCCCGTTGGACACTTCGAGAAACCTGAGTGAGATAGACTCAAGTCGGTTTGACTCATCGTCTTCGATTCAGTAAGACATGAGTCGGTTGCACTGAAGTTCAGGTTTCGACAGACGTACAAGGTGTCACACCACCTCGGTGCAGACCCATGACTAGGAGGAAACACATGTCCCGTGCAGTTGGAATCGACCTCGGCACCACCAACTCGGTGGTGTCGGTGCTCGAAGGCGGCGAGCCCGCCGTCATCGCCAACGCCGAAGGCTCCCGTACGACCCCGTCGGTGGTCGCGTTCGCGCGCAACGGCGAGGTCCTGGTCGGACAGCCGGCAAAGAACCAGGCGGTCACCAACGTCGACCGCACCATCCGGTCCGTCAAGCGCCACATGGGCGAGGGCGACTGGTCCGTCGAGATCGACGACAAGAAGTACACCCCGCAGGAGATCAGCGCGCGCACGCTGATGAAGCTCAAGCGCGACGCCGAGGCCTACCTGGGTGAGGACGTCTCCGACGCCGTGATCACCGTGCCGGCCTACTTCAACGACTCGCAGCGTCAGGCCACCAAGGAGGCCGGACAGATCGCGGGCCTCAACGTGCTGCGCATCGTCAACGAGCCCACCGCGGCCGCCCTGGCCTACGGCCTGGACAAGGGCGAGAAGGAGCAGACCATCCTGGTCTTCGACCTCGGTGGCGGCACCTTCGACGTCTCGCTGCTGGAGATCGGCGACGGCGTCGTCGAGGTCCGTGCCACCTCGGGTGACAACCACCTCGGTGGTGACGACTGGGATCAGCGCATCGTCGACTGGCTCGTCGAGAAGTTCAAGGCCCAGAACGGTATCGACCTGACCAAGGACAAGATGGCCATGCAGCGTCTGCGTGAGGCTGCCGAGAAGGCCAAGATCGAACTGTCTGCATCGCAGAGCACCTCGATCAACCTGCCCTACATCACCGTCGACGCCGACAAGAATCCGCTGTTCCTCGACGAGCAGCTCTCGCGCAGCGAGTTCCAGAAGATCACGAGCGATCTGCTCGAGCGCACCCGCGCGCCGTTCCAGGCCGTCATCAAGGACGCCGGGATCGCCGTCGGCGACATCGACCATGTCGTGCTCGTCGGTGGATCGACCCGTATGCCCGCGGTCTCGGATCTGGTCAAGGAACTGACCGGTGGCCAGGAGCCCAACAAGGGCGTCAACCCGGACGAGGTCGTCGCCGTCGGCGCCGCCCTGCAGGCCGGCGTCCTGCGCGGCGAGGTCAAGGACGTGCTGCTGCTCGACGTCACCCCGCTCTCCCTCGGTATCGAGACCAAGGGCGGCGTGATGCACAAGCTGATCGAGCGCAACACCACCATCCCGACCAAGCGCAGCGAGACCTACACCACGGCCGAGGACAATCAGCCGTCGGTGCAGATCCAGGTCTATCAGGGTGAGCGCGAGATCGCGTCGCACAACAAGCTGCTCGGCTCCTTCGAGCTCGGCGGCATCGCTCCGGCGCCGCAGGGTGTCCCCCAGATCGAGGTGACCTTCGACATCGACGCCAACGGCATCGTGCACGTCACCGCGAAGGACAAGGGCACCGGCAAGGAGAACAGCATCCGTATCCAGGACGGTTCCGGCCTGAGCAAGGACGAGATCGACCGGATGATCAAGGACGCCGAGGCGCACGCCGACGAGGACCGCAAGCGTCGTGAGGAGGCCGAGACCCGCAACCAGGCCGAGTCCCTGGTCAACCACACCGAGAAGTTCCTCAAGGACAACGAGGACAAGGTTCCCGGCGAGGTCAAGGACAAGGTCAACGCGGCCATCGCGGAGGCCAACGAGTCACTGAAGGGCAACGACATCGCGGCCATCAAGTCCGCGATCGAGAAGCTCTCGGCCGAGTCCCAGGAGATGGGCCAGGCGATCTACGCCGCCTCGGCTGCCGAGTCGCCCAACGGTTCGGCACCCACCGGTGAGCAGGCCGCCGACAGCGACGTCGTCGACGCCGAGGTCGTCGACGAGCCGACCTCCGGGGACAACAAGTGACCCAGGACGGGACCGGATCCGGCGTCGGGAACGCCGCGAGCGAACCCGAGCTGGGTCCGGTCGACCCCGACCAGGAAGTCGACATGCCGATCACGGTGACCGACCGCCGCGTCATCGATCCCGAGACGGGAGAGGTGCGCCGGCCGGCACCCGGCGCCGAAGAGGTGACCCCCAGCTCGGTCGCCGACGAGGAGATCGCCGAACTGACCGCCGCACTCCAGCGGGAGCGAGCCCAGTTCGCGAACTTCAAGCGGCGTGCCGCCGAGGAGAAGCAGGGATCGGTCGCCTTCGGCAAGCAGGTGCTCATCGAGAAACTGCTCCCGCTGCTCGACGATCTCGACCGTGCCCGCGAGCACGGCGACCTCGAGAGCGGGCCGCTGCGGGCGATCGCCGACAAGCTCGGCACCACGCTCGCCGGCGAGGGACTGGCCAAGTTCGGAGAGTCGGGCGACTCGTTCGACCCGGAACTCCACGAGGCCGTCCAGCACGACGGTGACGGTGCGCAGCCCGTCCTCGGGCAGGTCTATCGCAGCGGCTATCGGCTCGGCGAGAAGGTGATCCGCACCGCGATGGTGACCGTCACCGATCCGGTACCGGCGGCACAACCGCAACCCGAAGAGTCTGGTGCACAATAAGCGCAACCCTCCCGCTCCCTGAGGTGCGCGGAGCGCCGGCGACGAGCCACGAAGGGTCTTCGTGGCTCGTCGCACAGGGAGCGCAACACCACAACTTCACAACGACAACTTCATCCAGACAACTGAGATACCGAAGGAGGTGACGTCTGGTGGCTCCACAACGTGAGTGGTTGGAACAAGACTTCTACAAGGACCTCGGCGTTGCTTCTGACGCTTCGGCTGAAGAGATCAAGAAGGCCTACCGCAAGCTCGCACGCGAGCTGCACCCCGACGCCAATCCGGGGGACTCGGCGGCCGAGGAGCGCTTCAAGCGGGTGTCCGAAGCCCACAGCGTGCTGTCCGATGCAGAGAAGCGCAAAGAGTACGACGAGACCCGCGCCATGTTCGCCGGCGGACGATTCCGCGGCGGGGGCAACGGATTTCCCGGGGGATTCCCGGGCGGGGGAACGACTTACACCACCACCGGTGGCGACTTCAACATCGGCGACCTGTTCGGTGGGGGCGGCGGCGACGGTGGCGGACTCGGCGATCTGTTCGGTGATCTGTTCACCGGCGGACGCGGCCAGCGCACGTCGACGGCGAGTCGGCCCAAGCGTGGCAACGACCTCGAGACCGAGACGAGCCTCAGCTTCAAAGACGCCGCTCTCGGTACGACCGTACAACTCCGCGTGACCAGCCCGGCGCCCTGCACCACGTGCCACGGCAGTGGTGCCAAGCCCGGCACCAGCCCGCGAGTCTGCCCGAGCTGCAACGGTTCCGGCTTCATCAGCCGCAACCAGGGGGCGTTCGGCTTCAGTGAGCCGTGCCAGGACTGCCAGGGGACCGGATCGCGGATCGACGACCCGTGCTCCGATTGCGACGGCACCGGCGTCAAGGTCCGGGCCCGCACGATCAACGTCCGTATCCCGTCCGGCGTCGAGGATGGTCAGCGTATCCGGCTGGCCGGCCAAGGTGAGGCCGGACGGCGAGGCGCGCCGTCGGGCGACCTGTACGTGGTCGTGCACGTGACCGCCGACAAGGTGTTCACGCGCAGCGGCAACGACCTCAAAGTACAACTGCCGGTGAGCATTTCAGAACTCATCCTCGGCGCCACGGTGTCCGTGCCGACGCTGGAGGGCTCGGTCGGGGTCAAGATCCCGGCCAACACCACCGACGGCCGCACCCTGCGGGTGCGTGGCCGTGGTGTGCCCAAGCGGTCGGGTGGCGCCGGCGACCTGCTCGTCACCGTCAAGGTGGCGGTGCCGCCGAAACTCGACGACGCAGCCGTCGACGCGATGCGCGCCTATGCCGACGCGGAGAAGGCCAGCGGATTCGATCCTCGCGCGGGATGGGGGCGATGAATCATGGCAGCCCACGACAACGACCGTGAGTCCGCCGCGACGTTCATGATCTCGGTGGCCGCCGAACTCGCCGGCATGCACGCGCAGACGCTGCGCACCTATGACCGGTTGGGCCTGGTGACGCCGCAACGCGCCAGCGGTGGCGGACGGCGATACTCGTCGCGCGACGTCGAACTCCTGCGCGAGATCCAGCGTCTGTCGCAGGACGAGGGCGTCAACCTCGCCGGCATCAAACGGATCATCGACCTCGAGAACCAGGTCGACGCGCTCCAGTCGCGACTCCGTGAACTGCAGGCGCAGCTCGAGCAGGCGACACAGCGCCGCAGCGGCGAACTCGTCCCGGTGCCGCGGACCAGCGCACTCGTGGTCTGGCAGCCGCGGCGCAAGCGCACCGCCGACTGATCGACGCTCAGGTGGCTTCGCTACCCTGAGCACCGCGACCAGCCAGCCACCGACGACAGGACCGAACATGGCCGACACCACAGCCGCCCCGATGGGCGGCTCGTCGGCCGGTTCGGTCCTCGGCATTTCCGTGGTCGAGGACCAGGTGGCATCGGTGGTCCGGGCCGCCGACGGATCCGTCATCGCCAGCAATCTGGTGGACCTGCCCGACCCGTCGGCACAGAGCGCGCAGACCGCGATCAGGGAACTCGTCGAGTCGGTGCCGTACGAGATCGACCGCATCGGCATCGCCTGCGCACGCCCGGCCACCCAGAACTATCTGCAGGCGAACCTGTCGCCGGCCGGCGGGCGGCCCGGCTGGTACAGCAAGGTGTCGGTCACCGACCTGCCGGCGGCGCTCGCCGAGGCGGCCCGCGCCGAACTACCCAACCGAGGCATCATCGCCGCGATCGATCTCGACCGATCGGCGATCCCCTCGCCGGGCTCATCGGTCGTCACGCTCGATTCCGCCACCGGCGAGGTACTCGGGACCGCCGAGTTCGCCTACGGCACGCCCGGACCCGTCACCGACCCGACCTGCGCCCGGGAGGTCGCCGACGCCCTGACGTCGGCTCCCGGCGGGTCATCGGTGACATCGATCGTGTGCACCGGCCCCGGCGCTGAGGTCGCAGGTGCCGCACCGGCCCTCGAATACGCACTGGCCCGCCCCGTCACCGTCGTCGATCAGCCGGCACTCGCACCGGCGGCGGGCGCGGCGATCATCGCGGCGAAGCCACCCGGCGTACATCGCGGAACGTCCAATCGCCGCTGGTGGCTGATCGGAGCGGCGCTGGCCGGGGCTCTCGCTCTCGGTGCGATCGCCGCATCGGCCGTGTTCGCGGGCGTCGATTCCGAACGCGACGACGCCGTGCCGGCGACCACCACGACCATCACTCAGCCGGCGTCGACGACCACCGTGGTCCGTACCGCCGAACCGGTCACCGAGACCCGCACCGAGCGTGAGACGGCGACCGTCAGCGCGCCCGCCCCTGCCCCGAGCACGACGACCGTCACCAACACGGAGACGCAGACCGAGACCGCCGAACCGTCGACGGTCACCGTCACCGTCACCGAGACGGCCGACGGCGGCTTCGGCGGCCAAAGCCCCGCGCCGTAGCATTCTCGCTGGTCGAGTAGGTGACCGGCCGGGACGTGGTCGATTTTTTCGCTGGTCGGGTGGGTGACTGGCCGGGACGTGGCCGATTTTTTCGTTGGTCGGGTGGGTGACTGGTCGGGATGTGGTCGACTTTTTCGTTGGTCGGGTGGGTGGCTGGTCGGGGCGTGGTCGACTTTTTCGTTGGTCGGGTGGGTGGCTGGCCGGGGCGTGGCCGATTTTTTCGTTGGTCGGGTGGGTGGCTGGCCGGGGCGTGGCCGATTTTTTCGTTGGTCGGGTGGGTGGCTGGCCCGGGACGTGGCCGACTTTTTTTGTTGGTCGGGTGGGTGGCTGGCTGGGGCGTGGTCGATTTTTTCGTTGGTCGGGTGGGTGGCTGGCCGGGATGTGGTCGATTTTTTCGCTGGTCGAGTAAGTGACCGAGCGCTAGCGAGGGAACGCATCGAGACCCACCTGAGGAGCCGGCGAGGAACGAGAGCGTCTCCCCGTTCCCTGAGGAGCCGGCGAGGAACGAGCCGGCCTCTCGAAGGGTCAGTGCACGGGGTCGTGCTGGATCACCTCGCCCGGCACACCCGCGATCAGCAGGCGTCGGCGCGTCGCCTCGATCATGTCGGCCGACCCGGCGATCAGCACCTGATGGCCCTCCCATTCATGCCATCCACCTGCAGCGACAACGTCGGCGAGCGTGCCGATGCGGTGCTCGATGCCGAGCGACTCGGGTGTCGCCGACGATCTGATCCACCACGGGTCGGTGGTCTCCTCCGACACCGCGGTCACGTGCAGCCACGGGTTGGTCGCCGCGATGCGCCGCAACACCGCGAGGTCGTAGAGCTCGCCGGGGTAGCGCATGCCGTAGAAGATGTGCGTCGACGGCGAGTCCGCACGTTTGGACATCTCGATCAGCAGGGCTCGCAGCGGGGCCAGACCGGTTCCGCCGGCCACCATCAGCACCGGGCGGTCCGGATCGACGTGAAGTGTTCCGTGCATCTGGGAAAACGTCCAGACGTCGCCGGGCCGGGTTTCGGCGACCACCGCGCCGCTCATCGATCCACCCGGGATGGCGCGGATGTGAAACTCGAGTTCACCCGCCGGATTGGGTGGGATCGCGGGCGAGAAATTCCGCCACAACCGGGGGCGCTGTGGGATGTGGACCTCCAGATACTGACCGGCGGCGAACCGTTGTGGTGCCGAACTGACCAGCCGGACGACGGCCAGATCCCGGGTGATGCGGAACTTCTCGACGACCTCCGCCGTCCACAATGCCGGCAGCGGCGCGGTCTCGGCTGCGCCGCGCATCACGCCCGTCGTCAGCATCATCGCCTGGATCACGGTGCGTTCGGCTTCGCTGTCCCACTGATCGCCCAGGACCGCCGCGAACTCGTCGGTCAGCGCCCGGAAGATCACCTCGTAGTACCGGGGCTGCACGCCGAACTTCCGGTGGTCGCGACCGAGCTGGGCCAGGAACTCCACCAATTCGGCGTGCCCCGACTCGCCCGGAATGACCTCGAGGACGTGGTCGATCACCCGGAAGAACGCATCCCGCTGCCCGGCCATCAGCGCGGGGAACAGATCACGCAGATCGGGGTCGATCGCGAACATCCGGCTGTAGACGTTCGCCGAGAATCGGTCCGGGTCTCGATTGATCAACGCGCGGAGCAGGTGCAATGTGTGCTGCGAATGATTCGCCACTGCGTCGTTCACCTCCTCGACCACCGTCTGCGTCAACCGACCCGGGCCCCGCCCAGACTATCGAGACTAGTGGGGCTGCGCCGGTGACTTTCGATCGGACAATCGATGCCGGTGTGGCCGCGCCATGTGGCACGCTCAGTGCGTGACCACGCTGGACGGGCTGCTGCCGGGCATCGTCGATGCCCATCTCCACCAGTGGAATCCGCGTAGAACTCCGTGGGCGGCCAACCGGCTGTCGAAGCTGTACCGGTTCGTGCCCGCCTTCGGCGAGCGCATCTTCCCCATGGTGGTCTCGCAGTCCGACCGCGAGTACGTTCTCACGCCCAGCACGGTCGGACGGATCTACGAGCCACTGCAGTACCTGGCCGATGCCGCCGCTGTGCCCACCATCGCGGGGGTACGTATCGACACCGTCGTCCACATGGAGTCCCACTGGCGGAGTGACGCGGCGGCCGGCACGACTCACACCCCGCTGGGGGACTCGGCGGCCGAGGAGACCCGGTACGTGGCGAGCCTGCCGTTCGGTGTGGGACAGGCCCCGCGGCTTGGTGCAGTTGTCGCGCACGCGGATCCGCGTGCCGAGCGTTTCGGCGACCTGCTCGACGAGCATGCCGCAATCACCGACCGCCTGCGAGGCGTGCGGTGGATCGCCACCCGTCATCCGGATCCGAAGGTGCGCGACGGCGTCGACGCCGACGGCATCCTGGCGTCGCCGCCCTTTCTTCGTGGCTTCGAGGATGTGGCGCGCCGTGGTCTGGTGTTCGACGCGTTCGTCTACTCGCATCAGCTCTACGACGTCGCCACCGTCGCGCGCGAGTATCCGGAGGTGACGATCGTCATCGACCACATCGGCGCCCCCGTCGGCGTGTTCGGCCCGGTCGGTGCCCGGACCGGAACCACGGCCAGCGCCCGGGCCGACATCTTGCGGCTGTGGCGCGAACGAATGGTCACCCTCGCCGCCTATCCCAACGTGAAGGTGAAACTGTCGGGCCTGGCGCTACCGATCCTCGGCTACGGCCGTGAGCGGTGGGGCAACGTCGGCAGCCGGTCCACCCTCGCGGAGATGATCGGCCCGCTCGTCGAACATGTCATGTGGCACTTCGGTTCTGACCGCGTGATGTTCGGCTCGAACTTCCCCATCGACAAACCCAACGCCGCCCTGGACATGCTCGTGGGCGCACTCATCGACCTCCTCGCCGCCCGTGGTGATTACGTGCTACGTAACGTCTTTCGCGAGACGGCGATGCGGGTGTACACGATTTGACGCGGGTGATGCATTCCCCGGCGACCGCGTCGATCTCGTTGGTCGAGTAAGGGAGGACCTTGCGACGACCGCGTCGCTCTCGCTGGTCGAGTGAGGGAGGAGCCTGCGACGACCGTATCCCTCTCGCTGGTCGAGTAAGGGAGGACCTTGCGACGACCGCATCTCTCGCTGGTCGAGTAAGGCTCCGAGCGCAGCGAGGCGCCGCATCGAGACCACCCCGTCTCAGCTACTCCTCCGAATCACCCTCCCGCTCATGGTGATGCGGCCCCTCCGGCACCGGCGGTTGCGGTACCACAGGGTACTCGCCGGTGTAACCCTGACGCTGCGTCGCGATCGTCATCACCTTGCCGCGCACGGCATACCATCCGCCGACGAGTAGCGGGATCATGACGCCGATGGCGATTGCGTTCCAATAGTTTTCGTAGCACATCAGCACGGTCACGGCGGCGAGGAACACGAGCGTCGCATAGCTCGTCCACGGCGTGCCGGGCAGCCGGAAGGCCGGTCGGGTGACGACGCCCTTCTGTGCCCACCGGTAGAGCTGGATCTGGCATGCCACGATCATCGCCCACGTCGAGATGATGCCCAGCGCGGACAGGTCGAGGGCGATGTTGAACGCATCTTCGGGCACAAAGAGATTGAGGACGATGCCCAGCAGCGTCAGGGCGCCGGTGAGGGCGATGCCGCCGAAGGGCACGCCGTTGCGGTTCATCTTGGCGGTGAACGCGGGACCGCTGCCATTCATCGCCATCGAACGCAGGATGCGGCCGGTGGAGTAGAGGCCGGCGTTGAGGCTCGACAGCGCAGCGGTCAGCACCACCAGGTTCATGATGCCGCCGGCAGCAGGCATGCCGACCTTGGAGAAGAAGGTCACGAACGGGCTCTCGCCCTTGTGGTATGCGGTGTAGGGCAACAGAAGTGCGAGAAGCAGCACCGAACCGACGTAGAACACGGCGATACGCACGATCACCGAATTGATGGCGCGCGGCATGACTTTCGGCGGATCGGCCGTCTCACCCGCCGCGATGCCGACCAATTCGACTGCCGCGTAAGCGAAGATCACACCGGACGTGACGATGCACAGCGGGAAGATGCCCTCCGGGAACAGGCCGCCGTTGTCGGTGATGACGCTGATGCCGGTGGGCTGCCCGTCGATCTCGAAACGGCCGGCGAGGAAGACGATTCCGACCACCAGGAACGTGATCAGCGCGGTGACCTTGACGATCGACGCCCAGAACTCCATCTCGCCGAACAACTTCACGGAGATGACGTTCATGGTGAGGACGATGCACAGCGCGATCAATGCGATCAGCCACTGGGGGATCGCCTCGAACATTCCCCAGTAGTGGACGTAGAGCGCCACCGCGGTGACGTCCACGATCGCGGTGGCCGCCCAGTTGAAGAAGTAGAGCCAGCCTGTGACGAAAGCTGTTTTCTCCCCAAAGAATTCACGTGCATAGGAGACGAACGACCCGGATGACGGGCGATGCAGGACCAGCTCGCCGAGCGCACGCAGGATGAAGAACACGAACACACCGCAGACGGCGTAGACCAGGAAAAGGCCGGGCCCGGCGTCGTGCAGGCGGCTGCCCGCACCCATGAACAGGCCGGTGCCGATGGCGCCGCCGATCGCGATCATCTGGATTTGTCGGGGTTTGAGACTCTTGTGGTAGCCCTCGTCCTCGTGGGCGAGTGCGGAATTGTCATATGTCGTCGGCGATTCGGCCGTCATGATTCCCTCGGTGTCGGGTGTGGCGGTTGATGAGCGGGGTTCACGGATCGCGTGACCCCGGTCGCGATTTCAGGCACAACGATCATCAACGTTAGCGATTCTCATGATCACCGGCATCTCGGGGAACGTTAAATCTTTGTCACCGAATCACAGTCGTCACGAATCGGACATACGTCGCCAGCCGCCGCGGAACCGCGGAATGGACGGCGGCGGTACCGGCACATCCCGCAGTGTTCGAGTGATGATGCCGGTGAACTCGCTGCAGGTGTCGTATCGATCACCCGCGTGCTTCGCAAGTGCCTTGGCGAACACCGCATTCAGCGACGACGGCAACCACGGCCGGTGCCGCGTCAGGGACGGAACCGGATCGTGAAGGTGTGCCTGGGTGACCGCGAAGGCCGTGGGCCGTGGGAACGGAGGTGATCCGACGAGCAGTTCGAACATGCTGGCCGCCAATGCATAACCATCGGTCTGCGGGGAAAGGCGTTGTGCCGTCAGTAATTCGGGGGCGGCATAGGCGACGGATCCTTGGACGCGCCCGTTGCGGGCCAGCGGTCGGGTGTCCTCGACGAGTTGCGCAATGCCGAAGTCGGTCAACACTGCACGCGTCTGACCTGCCGGTGACTCGACGATCATGTTGGTCGGCTTGACATCCCGGTGCAGCACTTCCTGTTCGTGGGCGTAGTCGAGGGCCGCGCCGATCTGGTCACCCACGGCGGTGATCCGGGCGGTGTCGGGTTCACGAAAGCCGAACGGGATCAGCGACGCCGCCGACGATCCGTCGACATACTCCATTGCCATCCACAGAACGGTTGCCGCCCTGTCATTTTCGCCGGAGTCGGGCGGCGGGATCTCGCCCCGGGCAATCATCTGAACGATGTTGGGGTGATGCAGCAGAGACGCGATGGTGAACTCACGCTCGAACCGGTCCCGCACCCGCGCCTGGTCGGCGGTGGTCGGGTGCAGAACCTTGAGGGCGATCGGTCCGCCCGACCCGTCGGTGCGGTGCGCGCGGTAGACGTCGGCGCTGGCGCCGCTGCCGAGATAGGTGTCGATGGCGTAGTCGGCCACGATGTGGCCCGCCGACAAACTGCCCGCCGTCTGGACTGCGGGGGTGGTGGTGTACCTGTCGAAAGCGACCATCGGCGGGCCGGGTTCAGGCCGTCGGGGTGAGGCGGAAAATCGGGAACCGGCGGCCCTGCGCGGTCTCGGTGTACTTGCGGAAGCCGTCGGACTTGTCCAGGAAACGCTGCCACGCGTCGTTCCAGTCGCTGTCCGGAATCTCGGAGACGCGGGCTCGACGCTCGGTCACCCCGCCGGACGTGGGCGTCTCGATGGTCACCTCCGACATGGCACGGATGTTGTGCACCCACGCCGGCGTCGCGGGCGAGCCGCCGGCCGATCCGACGACCAGCCAGCCGTCGTCGGCGGGCAGAGCGAGCAGGGGATTGACGCGAGGTTCGCCAGATTTTGCGCCGACGGTGTGGACGAGGATCAGGTTGTCGCCGAAGCCGGCCGTCGTCACGTGCCCGTTGTTGGTCCGGAACTCGTCGATGATCTGGCTGTTGAAGTCGCTCACGTCTTCATTGTGCCGGGCGGAGGTGGATATCGTGGTCGCATGAGCGTCACCACCGTCGACACAGGTTCTCTGGCCGCAGCACTCCCGGACGGGATGGTGGTGACCGATCCCGACATTCTCGCCGGATATCGCCAGGACCGGGCACAGGATCCCGATGCGGGCACACCGCTGGTGCTGATCCGGCCCACGACCACTGCCGAGGTGCAGACGGTGGTGCGGTGGTGCGCCGACAACGACGTCAAGATCATCACGCGCGGCGCGGGCACGAGCCTGTCGGGCGGATCGACGGCGGTCGACGGGGCGGTGATGCTCTCGACGGAGAAGATGCGGGACCTCACCATCGACACCGCGACGCGCACCGCGGTGGCACAGCCGGGCCTGTTCAATTCCGAGGTCAAGGCCGCCGCCGCGGCAGAAGGGCTCTGGTATCCGCCGGATCCGTCGTCCTTCGAGATCTGCTCGATCGGCGGGAACGTCGCGACCAACGCCGGCGGATTGTGCTGCGTGAAGTACGGGGTGACCACCGACTACGTGCTCGGACTGCAGGTCGTCCTGGCCGACGGACGGGCCGTGCGACTCGGCGGCAAACAGCTCAAGGATTCCGCCGGCCTGCCCCTGACCAAACTCTTCGTCGGCAGCGAGGGCCTACTCGGCATCATCACCGAGGCCACGCTGCGGCTGCTGCCGCCGCAGGCACCGGCCTGCACGGTGGTCGGCACCTTCTCGTCGGTCCACGATGCCTCCGAAGCCGTGCTGGCGATCACCTCGAAGATCCGGCCCGCGATGCTCGAGTTCATGGACAAGGTGTCGATCAACGCTGTCGAGGACATGCTGCACATGGATCTCGACCGCGAGGCAGGTGCGTTGCTCGTCGCACAGTCCGACGCGCCGGGCCCCGCGGGCATCGCCGAGGTCGAGATCATTCAGCAGGCGTTCGAGGCCAACGGCGCCGACGAGGTGTTCTCCACCGACGACCCGGAGGAGGGCGAGGCGTTCACCGCCGCCCGGCGTGCGGCGATTCCCGCCGTCGAGCGCTTGGGTTCGCTGCTTCTCGAGGATGTTGGCGTACCACTGCCGGCGTTGCCTGCGCTGATCGACGGGGTGGGCAAGATCGCCTCCGACAACGACGTGATGATCTCGGTGATCGCGCACGCCGGCGACGGCAACACCCACCCGCTGATCGTGTTCAACCCCGACGACGCCGACGAGTCCGCACGCGCACAGTCCGCGTTCGGGCAGGTCATGGATCTGGCAATCGAGTTGGGCGGCACCATCACCGGTGAGCACGGCGTCGGCCGGCTCAAGAAGGGCTGGCTGCCCGCTCAGGTGGGCCCCGACGTGATGGACCTGACCCAACGGATCAAGGACGCGCTCGATCCGCAGGGCCTGCTCAATCCCGGCGTGATCCTGTAGTCCCTTCGCTCCCTGGGCATCCGGCAAGGAACGGGTGGGTATCCTCGCTTTTGCTCCCTGAGCAGCCCGCGAGGAACGGGTGTCCCCGTCTTCGCTCCCTGAGCAGCGCGAGGAACGGTTGTCCCCGTGTTCGCTCCCTGAGCAGCGCGCGAGGAACGGGTGTCCCCGTCTTTGCTCCCTGAGCAGCCCGCGAGGAACGAGTGGGCGTGTCGAAGGGACACCCGCCGACATGAGCCACACCCACAGAGGGGTCTTGCGTGCACAGTGCACACAAGACCCTCCCACAGCGGTGGCTGGTGTCAGTGCCGCTCCAGAATCGCGGCGAGGTCCGCACCCGCCGGCAGCGCGCCGTACTCGAAGTTCCGGTCCTCACCCAGCCGTGCGGCGATGAATGCGTCAGCGACCGGAGTCGGCGAGAACCGCACCAGCAGTGAGGCTTCCAGCGCCAGCGCCATCGACTCAACGACCGCACGGGCACGTCGCTGTGCTGCCTGTGCGCCGTCTCTGTGAAGCTCCCCGAGATCGATGCGCAACCGGTCGAGGTGGGCGTCGAGCGTTGCGTTGCTGCCGCGCGCGAGGTGGACCTCGGCGTCGAACGCAGCCACCGACTCCGGTTCTCGGGTCATCGCCCGCAGCACGTCGAGGGCGATCACGTTGCCCGATCCCTCCCACACGGCCATCACCGGTTGCTCGCGGTAGCGCATCGCCAGAGGGAAGTCCTCGGTATAACCGTTGCCGCCCAGGCATTCCAGCGCCTCGTACGAGTGGTGCGGTCCCCGTTTGCAGATCCAGTACTTCGCCACCGCGACGGCGAGGCGTCGGAAGGAGCGTTCCTGATCGTCGGCATCCTCGTCGTGTGCCCGCGCCAGTCGGATACCTGTGACGGTCGCTGCCTCGGATTCCAGGGCGAGGTCGGCGAGTACCGCCGCCATCGCGGGCTGATCGGCCAGTGTCGCACCGAAAGCGGCGCGGTGCCGGGCGTGCCAGACGGCTTCGGCGACGGACTGTCGCATGCCGGCTGCACTGCCGAGCAGGCAGTCGAGGCGAGTCTGGGAGACCATCTCGATGATCGTCCGGACCCCGCGGCCGGGTTCACCGATCATCACCGCGACGGTGCCGTCGAGTTCGATCTCGCTCGACGCGTTGGACTTGTTGCCCAGCTTGTTCTTCAGGCGCTGGATCTTGAACACGTTGCGGGTGCCGTCGGGGAGGACACGCGGCAGCAGGAAGCACGAAAGTCCTTCGCCCGCAGCGCCTTGCGCCTGTGCGAGGACGAGGAAGGCGTCCGACATCGGAGCCGAGCAGAACCACTTGTGTCCGGTCAGCAGGTACTCCGCGCCCGGGCCGCCGGCCCCGACCGGTGTGGCGACGGTGGTGTTGGCGCGGACATCCGACCCGCCCTGCTTCTCGGTCATCGACATGCCGAAGATCGCCGACTGCTTGTCGGCCGACAGGTCGGGGGAGTAGCTGCGCGACAAAGCTTTCGGCACCCAGAGCGCGGCGACGTCGGGCTGCACCTCGAGTGACGGGATGACCGCGTGCGTCATCGACACCGGGCAGGCGTGTCCCGGTTCGATCTGCCCGAACAGCATGAATGCGGCGGCGCGCACCACGTGCGAGCCGGACTGGGGGTCGGCCCAGCATCGCGTGTGGGCGCCGTGGGCGACCGACGCCGAGATGATCCGGTGATACGACGGGTGGTACTCGACCTCGTCGATGCGATGGCCCCAGCGGTTGAAGGTGTGCAGTTCGGGGGTGATGGTGTTGGCCAGTTGCGCGTCGTGCTGGAACTGTTCGGTGCCGACGAGTGCGCCGATCTCGCGGAGCTCGTCGTCGGCCCAACCGCCGTCGTGACGCCGGACCGCTTCGACGAGAACGGTATTGAGCTCGTACTCGTTGACGTTGACGCGTGGCGCCGACTGGTTGAACACCTCGTGCGTGGTGTGCGGCTGCGGGTGGGCGTGGGTAGTGGACTGGGTCACGATCGGTTCCTTCCGGACTTTGCTTTCGCTGGGTGAGTAGTTTCCGAGGCCATGCCCGAGGGTGCGTCTTTCCTCGCTGGTTGAGCACCCTGCGAAGCGATTCCCGAGGGTGCGTCACCTCTCGCTGGTTGAGCACCCTGCGAAGCGATTCCCGAGGGTGCGTCACCTCTCGCTGGTTGAGCAGCCACCGAGGCGCTAGCCGAGGGGGCGTCGTCGAAACCACCTCCGCCGCGATGGATCTTCCGGTCCAGCACATGCTCCGGGATCTGCAGGTTGGTGAACACGATGGTCACGGCGTCCTCGAGCGAGGAGTCGAATTCCCTTCCGGTGGCTGCCTTTTGGACTGCGATCCCGAAGATCGCGGTCCAGAAGGCCTTGGCTTCGACGTCGATGTCGGCGCGCAACTGCCAACCGGTCCGGACGAGCGTGTTCACCAGTGCCTGTTCGCCGCGCTCATGCAGGGTGCGCAGGGTTTCGGTGATCGTCTCGCGCAAGTCGGTCCGTCGTGCGACGAGAAGCATTGCGGTGGTGAAGAGTTCGATGTCGCGGCCATGGTCCCCGAGGAGGCTTGTGACCAGTGTGCTGGTGTAGTCGCGAACGGTGGTAGTCCGCGCGGCGGATTCCTCGGCGTGCCGACCGGCACGAAGGACCGCGGCGCAAGCCACTTCGACGAACATCTGCTCTTTGGAGCCAAAGTAGTAGGTGACCTGATTCGGGTAGGCGTCGGCCCGTTGGCAGATCTGAGCGACCGAGGCGGTCTCGCCGTGCTCGGTGAACACCTCGGTGGCGGCGCGCAGCAATGACTGTCGCGTTGCCTTGCCGGCGTCGCGGGTGGCTCGCCCTTTGGTGGTCATCATCTCCTCAAGTGTTTGTATGACAAACAATAACTGAGGTGAGTGCGCTTGACAACCACCACCACTGCACCGGCAGATGGATCCGCAGCGTGCCAGCTGCTCAGGTGAGTGGCGGGCGCCCTCGATGCGTTCGGGGACTACGCAGCACTGAGATTGCTCAGCACTTCGGCGAACTGGCTGGCCGGACGCTCCACACTTCTCGTCGAGTACCACGCGGCGTGCGGTGTGATGACCGTGTTCGGGGCACTGAGCAGCGGGTTGTCCGGCAGCGGAGGCTCGGCGGCCAGGACATCGAACGCGGCGCCACCGAGATGGCCGGACCGGAGCGCGGCGGCGACGGCGTGCTCGTCAACAATGCCGCCGCGGGACATGTTGACCAGCAACGCTCCTGATCGCATCGCGGCCAGGACGGGTCCGTCGATGGCGCCCACGGTGTCGAATGTGAGTGGAACATGAACGGACAGAACATCACTGGTGCCCACCAACTGATCCCAGTCGACCTGGCGCACCCCGGTATCGGCCGTGATGCAACGCCGCGCACACACCTGGACGTCAAAGCCCAGGAGTTGTGCGCGTTTCGCGACGGCAGAACCGATTGCGCCGAAGCCCCAGAGCCCGAGCGTCGTCTGGGAGAAAGGCCTCGGACGCCGGTGTGGAAGTTCCCACGAACCGTCGCGCACCGCCCGGTCCGACCCGGGGATGGCCCGACTCAGCATGAGTATGAACGCCAGCGTGTGCTCGGCAACCTCGTCGGTGCAGTAGTCCAGGGTGTTGACGACGGCGATCCCGCGTGCGGCCGCGGCATCGACGTCAAGGTGGTCGACGCCCACCGAGGTGGCGCCGAGCACGCGAAGATCTGGCAGGGCGTCGAGCATCTCCGCACCGATCCGTCCGGCGTCAGGGCTTACGCTCATCGCATGAATTCCTGGGCTGCTGGGGATTTCGGTGGTGAACTGCACCGACCACCCGTCCGGCCACCCCTGTGGCGGCGGCTCGAGAAAGCGTGCCGGATCGACGATGACCGCGCGGAATGTCATCGAGGACCATCCCCGTCGAGATCGCCTGCCATCATCCGGTAGAGCACCTCGGTCAGCATATCGACCCCGGCGCACGAATCCTCGTTGCGGGTGAACTCGCCCTCGTTGTGCGAGACGCCGTCGACGCTCGGTACGAACAGCATGACGGACGGCACCATTTCCTTGATGTTCACCGAATCATGCCCGGCCACCGTGAGCACCTCGGCATTGGTCAGGCCGAGATGCTCGGCGGCCTTGCGGGCCAATGCCACCCCTTCCTGGGGGAAGGGGTTCTGCCCCCATTCGTGCGTGCATTCGACCGCGATGGAAACCTGCGCCCGGTCTTCGATACTCGAAAGACGCTTTCTCAGAGAGGCTTCGGCCGCGCGGAGCGTGGATTCGTCGGGAGACCGCATGTCGAGGTTGAAGCGGACCTCTCGCGCCACGACGACCGGGGAGTTGGGCTCGATGACCATCTGACTCACGGATGTGTGGAGGGGAGCGTCCGCGAACTCCTCGGCAAGTTCTCTTGCGAGGACCACAACCATCGACGCGCCGAGTAGTGCGTCGCGCCGGTCGCTCATCAGGGTCGACCCGGTATGCGATTGGTCGCCGGTCACCGTCAGGGCAAGTTTGCGGGCTCCCCAGGTGGCCGACACCAATCCGATTGTGGTGTTGCTGTTTTCCAGAGAGCGACCTTGTTCGATGTGAATCTCGGCATAGCCGGACACGGCAGGCATGACAAAGTCGCCGACGGTGCCTACCTCGGCCAAAGCTTCGCGAACGCTCACGCCGTTCAGATCGGTGGTCGACAGCGCGTCCTCGCCGCTCATCTTGCCGGAGAACACCGAGCTGCCCATCATGCTCGGCACGAAGCGACAACCCTCTTCGTTGAACCAATTCACAACTGCCACATTGAATTGTGGCACCTCGTTCGATTCTGACCATCGCGCGAGGGCGCGGACGGCCGCATGAGCGGACGCGAGCACGCCGTACGCGCCGTCGAATCGACCTCCGCGGGGTTGGCTGTCCATGTGGGAGCCGGTCAGGATGTAGGGTGCGCCAGGATGCGGTGTCAGTAGACCGAATTGGTTCCCGACGCTGTCGTAGCCGGTTTCAAATCCGTGGTCGGTGAGCCAGCTCTTCAGCCAAGAGCGTTGCGCACCATCAGATTCTGTTGCCGCTTGTCGGTCGACACCACCACGCTCGGTGGCGCCGAAGGTCGACATCGTTGCGAAATCTGTCAAGAACGTCTGCGCGGGGGATGTTTGAATGGTCGTCGTATTCATGATCACTCCAGTCTCAGTTGCGGTAATCCGGCGCGAAGCTCTCGACCTCGCGCAACAGCGCGCTCCATGCGAGATCCCAGTTGTCGCTATTGTCACGGTCATTGGTGGCGCCGACGGGCCGTTCGTTGTTGAGTTGTCGGGCCGTCCTCTCGCATACCGCTGCATCCGGGATGATCAGGTCGACCCCGGTCGACTGTGCCGCGACCTGAATCTCGCAGGCGCGCTCGAGATAGAACATCCGAAGGAAGGCTCGCGCCGCGCTGTCACCGGTCGTGAGTAGCCCATGGTTACGCAAGATCAGAGCGTTGTTGTCGCCCAGATCGTCTACCAGTCGCGCCTTTTCGGCATCATCGAGAGCAACACCCTCGTAATCGTGATAGGCCACGCGGCCGTAGAACTCCATCGCTGTCTGGTTGTAGGGCAGCAGCCCATCGGACTGCGCGGCCACCGCGCAGCCGGCCTTCGTGTGCGTGTGCAGCACGCAGTGCGCGTCCGTCCGTGCCTGATGGATGGCGCTGTGAATGACGAAGCCGGCGGGGTTGACACGAAGCTCTGAGGGGGACAACAGATTCCCGTTCAGATCCACCTCGACAAGGCTCGACGCGGTGATCTCGTGGAATAGCAGCCCGTACGGATTGATCAGAAACCGTGGCTCGGCCCCGGGCAGTCGCTGCGAGATGTGAGTGAAGATGAGGTCGGTCATGCGATAGTGGGCGACGAGCCGGTACACGGCCGCAAGTTCTTCGCGCAGTTCGGTTTCGGTGCGCTCATCGAGCGCTATGGCGTTGGTCATCGGATACTCCCTGAATGTGGAGGATGATGTTGTGGGCATGATCGTGTCTCGGTGAACGGTCGACGAGGCGTCAGTGCTTGAGTCCCGCTTCGGGGATGCACAGCCTGCGAGCCCAGATGGCTCCACCCACGGTGATCATCGCAAGGACTACGAGCATGAGGGCACTCGGCCACAGGACGTCGCCGGTCACAGTCAGGACGGCCGTCGCGAGCAGTGGAACCAGCCCACCGACTACTCCGGAAAGATTGGAGCACACCGCAACCCCACTGTAACGGACCTTGGCCGGGAACAAGCTGGTGACGATGGCCCCCTGGACCGAGTACGCATACGACAGGGCGCAGACGCCAATCGTCATCGCGATCACAACCCACAACGGGTTTCCGGTGCCGATGAGCCAGAAGACCGGTACGGCCAGCACCGCCGAACCGACGCCGGACCAGATCGACACGGCTGTCGAGCCGAACCGTTGCCCGAGACGGCCTCCGGTCCAGATCACCGCCAGCTCGAAGGTCGCTGCGATGAAGGTCGCGGCCAGCAGCAGGGTGGGACTCAGGCCGAGAACGCGTTTTCCGTAGCTGATGATGAACGTCGTGACGATGTAGAAGCCGGCAACGCCCAGCAATCCCACTGCCGCACCGGCCAGGATCTGCCGCCAATGCTTGACGAAGACCTGCTTGAGGGGGGCGCTGGCCACCTCACCCTCCTCCTGCAGCTCCAGGAAGGCAGGCGACTCTTCGAGTCGTCGACGCAGCATCACGCAGAAGACGAGCAGCGGCAATGCGAGAAGGAACGGGATGCGCCATCCCCAGTCCTTGAAGTTGTCTTCCGACACCAGTGCTGAGGTCACGAAGAAAGCACCTGAGGACAGAATGGTGCCGACCGGCGAACCCAGCTGCGGGATGGCGGCGAACTTCGCGCGATGCGCCGGGGGTG
This sequence comes from Gordonia sp. NPDC003424, assembly GCF_053588655.1. NCBI lineage: Bacteria > Bacillati > Actinomycetota > Actinomycetes > Mycobacteriales > Gordoniaceae > Gordonia > Gordonia sp. NPDC003424. The sequence continues at coordinate 22,364 of NZ_JBSFQJ010000026.1, read as the reverse complement.
TGTTCTCGGTGGTGAGTGTCACCGCCCCGCTCCACTCACCTCCCACGGCCAGCCCCTGCAGGATTCGCAAGGTGACCAGCGCAATCGGAGCGATCGCACCGATGGAGAAGTAGTTCGGTAACAGTCCGATCAGCACGGTCGCGACGCCGATCATGACGATCGTGGTCAGCAGAACCTTACGGCGACCGATTTTGTCCCCGAGCCAGCCGAACAGCAGGCCACCGAACGGGCGGGCGATGAATCCCACAGCCAGCGTCGCGAACGATGCCAACGTGGCAGCGAGTGCATTGTCAGATACGAAGAACTGGGCGTTGAAGACCAACGCGGCAGCCGTCGTGAAGAGAAAGAAGTCGTACCACTCCATCGCGGTGCCGACGAATGCGGCCAGCGCGACACGGCGCGCAGTCTCTACGCCAGCGGTGGGTGCGACGGTGTCGCCGGTGGTGGTCGGTGTCATAACTAACCTCGGAAGTCGAAATGTACGGGGGAGAACCTCGTCGTTCCTGAATTCATGAAACCGCCTCGCCAAGGGTCGCCGATAGGCCGATTTGCCCCTCAATCATTCGACGTGCTTGTGCAAATGCACATAGAGTGAGGAGTCGGGGAGGCTGCCCCGTCACCGGTGCCACAGCACAAAGCGCCAGCTCACGACCCGTACCGGCCGCGATCGGACGTCAGCACCCGACCTATCCGCGACAACTGCACGTGACACAGACGTAATAGGCCGAAACGGAGCCGCTGATGCGAAACCTTGCGGAACGGCGCGCGGACAGCCTGCCTCGTTGGCTGGAACTGGTGGCCGCGACCGGGCGCGAGTTGGACGATTTGGTGAGTTCGTTCATCACCGAGGTCGGCGCCATCCCGACGTATCGGAGCGGTGTGCTCGACGAGGCTCATCTGCGCGAGACCGCGCACGAATCGATCGCGCTCATCCTTGAGGCGGTCAGCAAACAGACCAGTGCGTCGACATTGAGTGGCTTCACCGGGCAACTGGGCCGCGAGCGTGCCCGTCGTGGCGTGCCCGTCGAGGATCTGGTGGCCGCGGTTCGCCTCGACTTCCAGGTCATCTGGTCGGGACTTCTCTGGCGTGCAACGCACGCCGACATGATGGTGCTGGCGCTGCACGTGGACGAGTTGTGGACGGTGATCGACGAGTATGCGCGCAGCGTGCAGCACAGTTACCTCGACGAACGCGCCGCCATGGCCAGGTCCGCCCACGACGAACAACAAATCTTCCTGGCGGAACTGTTCGAACCTGCGGCAACAGTGCCAGGCCGCCTCACGCGAATCGCTCGGGCGCTCGACGTGGACGCCGACGGCGATTTTCGAGTCGCCGCACTCGAGAGACATGCCACTCACGACGCGTACCGGGCCGTCCAAACCGTGACCGCTACCGGCGCGAAGATGTTCGCGATCAGACACGGTGACGCCGTATTGGCCCTCTGGCCGGTCGGCAACAAACTGCGTGATCACGCCACGGAAATTCAAACCCGGTCACTGGCGGGAATGGCAGCGGGTCTTGTTCCCCGCGTTCATGGCCTCAGCGGCGTGCCCAAAGCAGCTTCGGCGGCGTGTGAACTTCTTGCGGCGCTGCAGCCGAATGAGCAACGGTTGCTCACCGCCGAAGAAGCGTGGGCGCGGATGAGCAAGGCTCACCTCGATCTCGGACAGGAGTTCACGTCCGACGTCCTCGATTCGTTGAATCGGTTACCAGACGTCGAGCGTGAACCTGTCGTCGCCGCCGTTGCCGCTTACCTGGAGTGCGGCAGTATCAGTGTCACCGCGAAAACCCAGTACTGTCACCGTAATACCGTCCTCAATCGCCTCGCTCGGTTCCGGGCGCTGACCGGTCTCGACGTCACGATTCCGCGCCAAGCGGCGCTGGCGGTACTCGTTCTCTCCTGAGCCCTGTCAGGCGTCGTCAGGTCCAATCCGGCGACGTTGTGATTCGTGGTCGACGCGGCCGGCGCCTACCCGTTCTTGTTGCAGCTCATCGGTGCCCGGCGCGGTCCGGCGTCGGGTCAATGGTCATGGTTGACGCGACTGCAAGATTCTTGATGTGGACGCGAATTGACGGACAGACGGCTCGATGCCTGGACGGAAAATCACAGTTCACGCCGTCGAAATGCACTGGAGATCTAGTGCTACTCGAATCCTCCCACCACTGCCGGAAACGCCAAATTCCGACACATGGAAGATTAGGCTCGGTTCATGACAGGAGCGTGGCCGCTCGTCGAACGCCCACGCGAGTTCGACGCGATCCGGGCAGCGTTGAGACCAGAGCGCGGCATCGGATGCGGTGTGCTGCTCACCGGTCCGGCCGGAGTCGGCAAGACCACCCTTGCGCGTTGCGTGACCGAGTCTGTCGACAGTGCTGTGCGGTGGGTGGCTGGCACGGAATCGGCACGCAGCATTCCGCTCGGCGCATTCGGACATCTGATCAGCCCCGGAACTCTGCGCGACCCGGTCTTGATCCTTTCGGCTGTCCGCGACGCGCTACTCGCCGACGGTCCGCTCGTGCTCGGCGTCGATGATGCGCACCTGCTCGACCAGCTCTCCGCCACACTGCTCCACCAACTCGCCATCGACCAGACCGCTCACATCATCGCGACGGTACGCAGCGGCGAGAACGTGCCCGACGCCGTCACGTCGCTGTGGAAGGACGGTTACCTGACCCGTCTGGACTTGAGCCCGTTCACCAAGAAGCAAAGCATCGAGTTGGTCGAGTCAGCGCTCGGAGGACACCTCGAGGGGCTCTCGGCAGACCTCATGTGGGAAGCGTCCGGAGGCAACGCACTCTTTCTGCGGCACCTCGTCGAGGGTGCGCTCGACGCCGGACGGCTGCGCAAGGTTCGCGGGGTGTGGCAGCTCCGCGGACGTGCGACGATCACCAACGAACTCGCCGTGCTGTTGGAGGGGCGCATCGAACGCCTCCCGGACAATGTCATCGATGCGCTGAAGATCCTGAGTCTGTGCGAACCGATCAACCTGGATGTCCTCGGTGAACTAGCGGGAACCGAAACCGTCGAGGAGGCCGAGGCGCGTGGCCTCATCCACGTCTCGCAAGACGGGGATCGATTCATCGCGCGGTTCACCCACCCACTGTTCGGTGAGGTGATCCGCCGACGGCTGGGCGTGACGACATCCCGGCGGCTGCGTGGCCAACTCGTCAAGGTCATGCGGGCACGAGAAAGGGGCCGCGAATCGGATCGCATTCGTCTCGCCGACCTTGCTCTCGGAAGCGATCAACCCGTCGACGTCGACCTCCTCGTTGATGCCGCACTCGCGGCCGTCGCGTTGAGCGACGTCGCTGCGGGTGAACGGTTCGCCCGCGCGGCGGTGCAACGCGGCGGCGGCCTCGAAGCCGCGGACCTCCTTGCCCGCGCACTGCTGTGGCAGGGGCGCGCGCAGCAGGTCGAGGAGCTGATGATCAAGTTCGATCCGGACCAACTCGATGATCCCTCTCTGTTGCGATGGGGATCGACTCGGTGCTCGAATCTGTATTTCTCCGTTGGGAATGCGGAGGAAGGTGACCCCATCCTCGCAGTCTTGAAGTCGAGGATCTCCGAGCCTCCACTCGCGCTGATCGTCGAAGGTCTCGAATCCGCGTCGGCCTTCTACCAGAACCGACTCGACGATGCGTTGGCCATCGGCCGGCGACTTCTTGCGCTGCCGGCCGCGCCGTCGTGGGCGATCGCCTGGGCAGTGCTGACCGTCAGCCTGACACTCGGACCTATTGGGCGTGGCAACGAAATCGATGAGGTCGCCGCCAGGCTCGAACCGGTCAAGAGTCGCGTGGACAGACTGCTCGTCCACCTCGCCGAATTCGGTGAAGTCCAAGCACTCACGCAGACAGGTCGGTTCGCGGGCGCGGAGAGCAGGGCTGCCGAGTTCGGTGGATTCTCGACGTCGGGGCAGTACCTTGCATGGGGTATGGCAAGCACCATGCTCGGCTGGGTCGAAGTGGCTCAAGGCAAGTTCGGTCATGCGGTGGACACTCTCGAGGCCTCGGTCGCAGCGCTACTGTCTGATTCCACTCCGGCATGGAGTTTTCCGGCACGGATCGCACTGTGCAAAGCTCACGCTGCGCTCGGCCGCTCCGCCGACGCCGAGTCGGTCATCGCGGTGGCCCGGGATAGGCTCGGCCGGCGTCACGCCGTCTTTCAACCGCAGATACAAGTTGCGGAGGCGTGGATGGCCGCCGCGGAAGGCACACCGACCCGCGCAATCGAACTCGCACATGCGGCCGCGCAGGCCGCCGCTGATTCCCACCAGTTCGCCATCGAGGCGGACGCATTACACGCGGCCGCAAGGTTCGGCGATCGTAACGGTGCATCTCGCCTGGCCGAACTCGCCGGACAAATCGACGGGCCGCTGGCCCCGCTCTATGCGCGCCACGCCGCCGCTGTCGTCGCGGATAACGGTTGCGAACTCGATTGCTGTGCAACTGAATTCGAGAAGCGTGGCGCCTTGTTGTCCGCGGCCGATGCGGCAGCCCAAGCGGCGAGTGCGCACCATCATCACGATGATCGGCGACGAACCGCCGCGTCGGCGGCAATCGCGAACAGACTCGCTGCGCTGTGCGGTGGGGCGGACACGCCTGCGATCCGTGCGGCCGCCGAACCGCTTCCGTTGACCGTCCGCGAACGCGAGATCTCCAACCTCGTCGCGGCAGGGCTCTCCAATCGCCAAGTAGCCGAGCGCCTGCACCTCTCGATACGGACGGTCGAAGGCCACATCTACCGAGCCTGCACCAAACTCGATGTGGCAGACCGAGAACAACTCGCCGCTTTCCTGTTGAAGGGGTCTTAGCGCCGACAGCGAACTCGGCTACACCGACTCCATCGCTGCGTCATCGTTCGGCACCTTGCCGATCTCGGGGACCGATTCCGTGGACGCCACCATACCGTCGGCCGCGATCACCACGACTGCACGTGACAGGAGTTCGACATCGGATCGTCGACGATGGTGAGCGGCGGTGTTGGACGAGACAACCGTCTTCTCGATTGCTCCGAAGACCGAGACTGATTGTGCCGTCAGTACTTCCATGCGGCGCGTCTCGCCGAAACCGTGGGCGATCAACTCACAGTTGGCGTACCGCGTCGCGGCTTCGACCGGATGAATTCGGAACCCACCTCTCATCTCGATGGAGTGAGGCGCACTCAGCTCGGGGAAGGGCCCGATGCGAGAACCGCTGCGGCGGTGGCCGCGACGGTGTGGTCGGCATCCTCGGTGAGATCGGTGAGCACACTCCGGGCGGCCTGATGGGGAATCTCGGCGAGCGCCTGCACGATTCGCAGTCGTGTCGCCGGGTCTGCGGTGCCGAGCCTTTCTCCGAGCGCCGCAACGGCATCGGCTCCGCCGACCCGGCCGAGCGCCTCGGCCGCCTCCACATCGTGACGACCGGTGACCACCATGTCGACCAGGACATCGAAACCGTGGCGGTCGCCGCGGGCCGCAAGGGCCAGCGCGGCTCGGTCACGCACGGTGTCGTCCGTGTCCGACACCGCACCACGCAGCAGTCGGGTCACCCCATCCGCGTCGAGGTCGGCGATCGCGTCGGCGGCCCGGCGCCGCACCACGACATCGGGCGAATCCAGGCCCTCGCTCAATGCCGGCAACGCCCGCTCGTCGGCGCGCGCCAACGACCAGCGCAATGCCCCGGCCACGTTGGGATCATCCTCGGACAGAAGAGCTTTCACCAGCTCATCGACGGGGATTGGGTCGTCGGCGGTCTGGGACAGAACGACCTGTTGGCGTCGGGCCGCCGACGACGACTCCAGCGCCCGCAACTGCGTGAGCACCCTGAGTACATCCTCCCACCCGGCGGGGGATGAGGAATCGACGCGTTCCAGCCGGGCCAGGAGCTCCCGTTCGTCGGCGATCCGTTGCCGGGTGCGGTCGATGAGATCGGCGACCATCCTCGACGGTGAGAAGTCCGGATCGTCGAGCGCGCCCTTGACCTCCGGGAGGGTGAGGCCAAGGGTTCGCAGACTCTCGACGTGGAACAGTCGGCGGATGTCGTCGGCACTGTACTCGCGGTAACCACCCGAGGTGCGGCCGGTCGGGGTCACCAGCCCGAGCCGGTCATAATGCCGCAGCATGCGGGCGCTGACCCCCGACCGCCGCGATACCTCACCGATCAACATGGCCGCCTGCCATCGTGCATCTAGCCCGTCGACCCGCCGGTGGCCAGGAACAGCGACACCGCGAAACCGGAATCCGGGTACTCGTGCAGCCTCTTGGTGGCGTGGGCGTGTGCCCGGATCCGGGGATCGGGACTGTCCAGCCCGGCGGTCGTCGCCCCGACGCCGACATCGCCGAGGGCGATCAACGCCCGACTCAGGCTGCGTTGCAGGTCCTCGTCACCGCGACCCAATTCCCGTGCCAGCTCGACGGCCAGATCCCCCTCGCTCTGGGTCGGCACGAGTGCGATCGCGGACCGCCACGCGGCGCGGGCGACCTCGTCGTTCGTATCGTGCACCATCCGGGAGACCGCAGGCCACGCCCGCGGGTCGCCGATTTTCGACAAGGTATGCAGCGCTTGGCTTCTCGCCTGCGGGTTCTCGGCGTCGAGCTCGACCAGCAGTCGCGGCACGGTGAGATCGGCCGGCGCGCGGCACAACGCCCAGGTGAGCATGTCACGGACGAAGAAGTCCGCTTCGACGCCGCACCGGCCGATGAGCAGTTCGACCGTTCCGGCGTCCGCGACAGAGCCGATAGCCAGCGCGGCACGCAGACGGGTCGACGGATCATCACAGGTCAGCGCAAGGGTGAGACGAGTATCGGACTCGTGTCGGTCAACGGTGTTCATTCGAACCACCTCCTCACCGACCAGTAGACAGCTTGTCACGATGACAAGGTCAAACGCAGAGGATCGGAATCCAGTCGGCCCCTGCGATCAGTGGCGATCGGTGGCGACGATCTGCCGCAACACCTACTTCATGAACTCCATCGCTGCGTCATAGTTCGGCTCCTTGCCGATCTCGGGGACCAATTCCGTGTACGCCACAGTGCCGTCGGCCGCGATCACCACGACCGCACGTGCCAGGAGTCCGGCCATCGGACCATCGACGATGGTGACGCCGTAGTCCTTGCCGAACGAGTCCCGGAATGCGGAAGCCGCCGTGACGTTCTCGATGCCCTCGGCGCCACAGAAGCGCTGTTGGGCGAAGGGGAGGTCGTTGGACACGCACAGCACGGTGGCGCCGGTTTCGGCGGCGCGCTGATTGAAGGTCCGCACACTCGCGGCGCAGACTCCGGTGTCGATGGACGGAAAGATGTTCAGCAGCAGGGCTTGCGACTTGTAGCTGCTGCTGACGACCGGGGACAGGTCGCCGCCGGTCAATGTGAACTCGGGAGCCGGGGAGCCGACTGCAGGGAGTTCGCCAACGGTGTTGATCGGATTTCCGCCCAGAATGATTTGTGCCATGTCCACAGTCTGCCAAACAGACGAGGCGACGGTGGCAAGAAGTCCACTTGATTCGACTCTCGCGTCCGGCAAGAAGTCCACGGCGACGGAGAGCCCCTGGTCTTGCTACACGGAGCATTCTCCGGCGCATCGTCGTGGGGCGGCCAGATCCGGCCCTCGTGGATTGACTTGGTGTTGGTGGACGGGTTCGCCGACTGCGCGGTGCGGATCGCGCAGTCGAAGGCGATCTCCCAGCGCGAGGCCGAACAGTTCCTGCGGCGTGCGGTCGCCCTGCGGGACCGGCTCCCGCAGGTGGCCGAACGGCCGACGCCTCCCACCCGCTCACGGAGTCGGGTGCGGACAAACATGCCCGCAGACGCCAGGAACGCAACCGCAAACGGAGGGAGCAGAGTCTCAACCGCCCAGCTGAGACCTGTTGCGCGCCAACACCTGCTGACGGTTCGACTCGAGCTGACCCCAGTCGGGTGGCGTGGCCGCAGCCAGTTGCGATTCCAGCTCCAGGCCGCGGCCCGGGCCCGCCGCCCAGCCTTGCGCGTAGACCTGCTTCAGCGCACGGAGACTGTCGCGCTCGGCATCCGCAATCCGGCCGGCCAGTTCGCGGGCGCGGCGCAGCAACCGGTCGTGGGGCACCACCTCGGTGACCAGGCCGATCCGGCACGCGAGGGCGGCGTCGACGATCTCGCCGGTGAACGACATGCGGCGTGCCCATCCACTGCCGACCCGATCGGGCAGTCGCGCCGTCAGCCCTCCGCCGGGGAGGACGCCGACACGGACATGGGTGTCGGCGAACAGGGCTCGTTCGCTGGCGATGAGGAAGTCGCAGCCAAGCGCGATCTCCAGGCCGCCGGTGAACGTCGCCCCGTTGATCGCGCCGACGATTGGTGTGGCAAGTCTGCCGATCAGCGAGATACAGTCCGACTCCCGATACCGCTCGAGGTAGCGCTGACCATCCGCCGCAAGAGCTTTGAGATCAAGGCCGGCGCAGAACGCCGGATCGGCACCGGTGAGGACGATCGCGCGTACGGTGCTGGTCTCATCCAGGTCACGCAGTGCCGAGCTCAGCTCCTCGACCAACTCGACGCTCAGCGAGTTGCGGGCCTCCGGCCGGTTCAACGTCACGATCGCCATCGCATCGTCCACCTCGACCAGCACCGGATCACTCATGATCAAGTGGTAGCGCCCGTTGCCGGATGGTGTCAAAGCATGACCTCATTGCGCGGCGCTCGCCGCATATCGGGGTCTCACGGCAGCGGGCTGAGGTCACTCACCGAGCGTCGAGGTCGATCGTGACCGGGAACGGTCGCTGGGTCGAGAACTCGCCGGTCTGCGTGTGCCCCTCGTAACCGTTCGAACCGAGTTCGAGTGCCGTGAGTGATCGATCTCGGGGGTCGACGATCCAGTAGTGCACGATGCCGGCATCGGCGTATTCGCTGCGCTTGGTCACCAGATCGGTGCGACGGGTGCCCGGGGAGAGGACTTCGACGACCAGAAAGACATCGGCGAGGTCGAGTCGCGCGCTCGGCGTGTCTGGGCAGACGACCACATCCGGGATTCGGACGGTGGCCGGTGTTTCTGGATCGACCACCACCTCGAGGTCGGTGAGCGCCACTACCCCGTTCGGCAACTGCAACTGCAACTGCAACATCAGTTTCGCCACGATCAGCGCGTGGACCTTGGTAGGGCTTGGCTGCACGACGAGAAGACCTTCCTGGAGTTCGATGCGCGAGTTCTCGTCCTCAGGAAGGGCACGCCAGTCCGCGAGCGAGAGAAGCTCGGGACGGGCGTGGGCAGCTGTCATGGTCGACATTCTATCGGCCGCCGCTGACAGTCGGGGATCGTCGAGCACCCGCATGAGGAATACGGTTACGTGGAGGACGAGCACATTGACAGTAGGAGAGAACCTCATGCGTGGAGTGACCATGTACGCCCCCGGTGATGTGCGCGTCGGCGAACGCGACGACCCGACGATTGTCGAGCCCACCGACGCCATCATCAAACTCGCCGCGACCTGCGTCTGCGGATCGGATCTCTGGCCCTACCGCGGCGTCACGGACGTCGATCATGCGCCGATGGGTCACGAGTACGTCGGCACCGTCACCGAGATCGGTGATGCCGTCACCACCATCAAGGTCGGCGACTTCGTCGTCGGCTCCTTCATGGCGTCGGACAACACCTGCGAGATCTGCCTGGACGGCTACCAGTCCCGCTGCGTGCACGTCGTCGGAATGGGCGGGATCGGCACCCAGTCCGAGTACGCCCGGATTCCGTGGGCCGACGGCACCCTCGTCGCGACCCCGGGACAGCCTGCCCCGGAGCTCATTCCGTCGCTGCTGGCTGCATCCGACGTGCTGGGCACCGGCTGGTTCGCCGCGGTCGAGGCACACGCCGGCCCGGGCAAGACGGTCGTCGTGGTGGGCGATGGCGCCGTCGGACTGTGCGGTGTTCTGGCCGCCAAACAGCTTGGTGCGCAGCGGATCATCGCGATGAGCCGACACGCCGACCGGCAGGCGCTGGCGCGGGAGTTCGGCGCCACCGACATCGTCGAGGAGCGCGGCGACGAGGGTGTCGCCAAGATCAAGGAACTCACCAACGGGCTGGGCGCGCATTCGGTCATCGAGGCCGTCGGCACCCAGGAGTCGATGATGCAGGCGATCCGCTCCACGCGACCCGGCGGACACATCGGGTTCGTCGGCGTGGCGCATGGGGTGGAGCTGCCGGGCCGTGAGTTGTTCGTCGCCGAGGTGCATCTGATCGGCGGACCGGCGCCGGTCCGCCGATTCCTCCCCGAACTGATCGACCTCATCTGGAACCGCACCATCGATCCGGGCAAGGTGTTCGACCTGACCTTGCCGCTCGACGACGCCGCCGAGGCATACCGGGCGATGGACGAACGTCGCGCCACCAAAGTGCTTCTGACACTCTGATATTCGGCATCGAGAGCGGAATCACCATGCAGATCGTGCGGAGTTCGACCGACACCGTGAAAGGACCCGCGGACTGGTTCACCGGCGATGTCTACATCGACGCGGTCGCCGCAGCGCCGCCGCCCTCGCGCATGTCGGCCAATCTGGTCCACTTCATGCCCGGTGCCCGCACCTTCTGGCACAAGCACGCACTGAGCCAGACCGTGTTCGTCACCGAGGGTGTCGGGCTGTGTCAGCGTCGCGGCGGGCCGGTCGAGGTGATTCGGCCGGGCGATCGGGTGCTGTTCGAGGCCGACGAAGAGCACTGGCACGGTGCATCACCCGACCGGCTGATGGTGCACCTGGCGATCAACGAGGCCGACGAGAACAACCCGGCCGTCGAATGGCTCGAACCGGTCAGCGACGACGACTACGGCCGGACGCCGGCCGTCGTGGACTGATCATCCCAGCGCGGCCGCCAGCCGATGCCACTCCTCACGCGGCATCGCCTTCTTGTCGGCCGTCAGGAGCTGGACGCACACGTGGTCGGCTCCGGCGGCGCGGTGCTCGTCGATGCGGGCGAGCACCGCGGCCTCGTCACCCCACACGATCATCGCATCGAACAGCCGGTCGCTGACCGACTCGAAGTCGTCGTCGGTGAAGCCCAGGCGGCGAAGGTTGTTGGCGTAGTTGGGCATCGAGAGATAGCCCCGCAACCACCTGGTGCCGATCGACCGTGCCTCGTCGCGGTCGGCGGCGAGGATCGCGGTCTGTTCCGGCGCCACCAGCGGGCCCTCGCCGAGGGCCGCACGGGCGTCGGCGGTGTGCTGTGGTGTGACGAGATAGGGGTGGGCGCCGCGGGTGCGTTCGGCCGCGAGCGCCAGCATCTTCGGGCCGAGCGCGGCCAGCACCCGGCTGTCGGCCGGAACCGGCTGCGGGGCGGCGTCGAGGCCGTCGAGGAACGCCGTGGTGGTCGCCAGAGGTTTGCGATAGCGCCCGGGCTCGCCGGCATCGATCAGCGGGGCGTGACTGATGCCGAGGCCGAGGAGGAAACGCGGTCCGTGTTCGGCGGTCAGGCGGGCGAACGTGGCGGCGACATCGGCCGGCTCATGCATCCACATGTTGAGGATGCCGGCCGCGACAACGGCCTTCTGTGTGGCGCCCAGCAGATTCTCCACCGCGTCGAGCACCGGTCCGCCGACGTCGGGAATCCACAACGCGGTGAAACCGAGCTCGTCCAGCTCGGCCGCGGCGTCGGCGGCCTCCCCGGCGTCGCCGTAGCGCAGTGGTGAACTCCAGATTCCGACCCCCGTGAGATTCATGGTTTCGACGGTACCGGGCGGCCCGGGACCAAAACGCGGCACGGCGTTGTTGTGGAGGGTGACGCCGCCTTCGACATAGCTCAGATCGGGGCGGCGCAGCAAGGAGGACACAGTGACCAACAGTTACCGCAAGACCCCGGACGCCGTGCGCGGTCTGACCGACGCCCAGTACCGGGTCACCCAGCAGGACGGGACCGAGCCGGCCTTCCGCAACGAATACTGGGACAACCACGAGCCGGGCATCTACGTCGATGTCGTCTCCGGACAGCCGCTCTTCTCCTCGACCGACAAGTACGACAGCGGCACCGGATGGCCGAGCTTCACCAAGCCGATCGACTCCGACGCCGTGACCACCAAGACCGACCGCAAGCTGTTCATGCGCCGCACCGAGGTGCGGTCCGCGGGCGCCGACAGTCACCTCGGCCACGTCTTCGACGACGGACCGACCGACGCCGGCGGCCAGCGCTACTGCATGAACTCGGCGGCGCTGCGGTTCATCCCGGTCGGCGAGCTCGAAGCCGAAGGCTACGGCGAGTACCGAGCACTGTTCGACACCACCACCACCACCGAGGAGGACGCACGATGACCACCGAGACCGCCGTCCTGGCAGGCGGATGCTTCTGGGGCATGGAGGATCTCATCCGCCGGCAGCCGGGTGTCCTGGACACCCGCGTCGGCTACACGGGTGGGCAGAACGATCACGCCACCTACCGCTACCACCCCGGGCACGCGGAGGCGGTCGAGATCGTGTTCGACCCGACGCAGACGACGTATCGCGACATTCTGGCGTTCTTCTTCCAGATCCACGATCCGACGACGGTCAACCGGCAGGGCAACGACGTGGGCACCAGCTACCGGTCCGCGATCTTCCCGCAGACGCCGGAGCAGGAGCGGATCGCGCGCGACACCATCGCCGATGTCGACGCGTCCGGACTCTGGCCGGGCAAGGCCGCCACCACGATCGAGCCCGCGGGCCCGTTCTGGGAGGCCGAGCCCGAGCACCAGGATTACCTGCTCCGGTATCCGACCGGCTACACCTGCCACTTCCCGCGGGCGATGTGGGTGCTGCCGAAGCGGCAGGACTCCGCGACGCAGTAGCCGCCGATCGGCTCGTCGGGCATGGTTGACGTATGACCACTGACCCGACGAGCCAGGGAGACCACGTGCCGACGACGAAGACGATTGTGCTCACGGGAGCAAGTGACGGCATCGGAGCCGTCGCGGCGCGAGCGCTCGCGGGCCCCGACGTCGACCTGATCGTCGTCGGACGGTCCGCGAGCAAACTCGCGCCGATCGCCGAGGCGACGGGTGCCCGGTCCTTCACCGCCGACTTCTCGCGCCTGTCCGAGGTGCGAGAACTCGCAGACGACATCGCCTCCGCGGTCACCTCGATCGACGTGCTGATGAACAATGCGGGCGGCACCTTCGACCCGAGGGACCGGACCCCGGACGGGCACGAGCCCAACTTCCAGATCGACCATCTGGCACCGTTTCTGCTGACCAACCTGCTCCGGGAGCGGCTCGCGGCGGCCGAGGCGTCGTTGGTACTCAACACCGCCAGCGTCGGCAACCTGTTCGGCCAGGTGGATCTCGACGACCTCGACTGGCACCGGCGTCGCGCGATTGCCATGCGGGCCTATGGCACAGCCAAATTGATGAACATCATGTTCACCCGCGGCATCGCCCAACGCTGGTCCGACGACAAGATCTATTCGGCCGCAGTCCATCCCGGCCCGGCCGCCACCAGCTTCGGACGGGATTCGTGGTTCATCGGACTCGCCTACCGCACACCCCTCAAACGATTCGTGACCATCACACCCGAGAAGGGCGCCGAACCGCTGATCGCGCTGGCCGAGCGCGGTGCCGACCCATCTATCAACGGGGTCTACTTCGACAAACTCAAGGCCGACGGGCGGGAGAACTCGCAGGCGCATGACCAAGATCTGATCGACGGATTGTGGTCGCGGTCAGCCGAACTCGTGGGTCTCGGGTGACCCTTCGACAAGCTCAGGGAGCGGTGTGGGTCAGAAACCTTCCGGCAAGCGGGGTGTGTACGGCGCCTCCAGGGCCGCGAGCTCATCCTCGTCGAGGACCAGGGACAGCGAGGCCACCGCGTCGTCGAGGTGAGCAAGCTTGGTGGCACCGATGATCGGTGCGGTCACCGCCGGCTGCTGCCGTACCCAGGCGAGCGCCACCTGGGCCCGTGACACACCACGCTTTTCGGCGATCGAGGCCACGGCGTCGATGATGGCGCGGTCGGCATCCTCGGCCTGCCGGTAGATCCGTGCCAACAGATGGTCGCTGGTGCTGCGCGCGGTCGATTCGCCGGGCGGCCGGGTGAGCCGACCGCGGGCCAGCGGGCTCCACGGCAGCACCCCCACGCCCTGATCCCGGGCGAAGGGATGCATCTCGCGTTCCTCCTCGCGCTGAATCAGGTTGTACTGGTCCTGCATCGAGACGAACCGCGTCCAGCCATGCATCTCGGCGGTGTACTGCAACTTCGCGAACTGCCAGGTCCACATGCTCGACGCACCCAGGTAACGCACCTTCCCGGCCTTGACGACGTCGTGCAGTGCCTCCATCGTCTCCTCCACCGGGACAAGAGGATCGAACCGATGAATCTGGTAGAGGTCGACGTAGTCGGTGCCCAGCCGGCGCAGACTGGCGTCGATGGCGCTCATGATGTGCTTGCGTGACAACCCCTTTGCGTTGGGACCCTCGCCGGTGGGGTAGAAGACCTTCGTCGCGAGCACGATCTCGTCGCGATTCGCGAACTCCGCCAACGCTCGTCCGACGATCTCCTCACTCGAGCCCGCGGAGTACATGTCGGCGACGTCGAAGGTGGTGATCCCGGCGTCGAGTGCGGCCCGGATCAACGGGCGGGATGCCTCCTCGTCGAGCGTCCACGGGTGGGTTCCGCGGTCCGGTTCGCCGAAGCTCATGCAGCCGAGGACGAGTTCGGAGACCGCGAGCCCGGAGACCCCCAACCGTTGTGTGCGCATGTCAGTGTCCTTCCGCGCGTGGGCTGTCCGAGAGGTCCATCGCCGACACCGTCGCCACGAGATCGGCGACGAGCCGATCGGAATCGGCCCGGTTGGTCCGCCAGGCGGCGACGGTGGTGATCGTCGGGTGCAGACCGTCGAGCGGCAGGATTCGCACCGGCTCGTCGTGGAACAGTCTGCTGGCCATACCGTTACCGAGACCGACGAAGGTGAACGCCTGCCCGGTGGCGACGAGGTGGGCGAGGCCGACGAAATTGTCGCCGGTGAGCGTGATGCGTTTGCGAATACCGTGCCGGTTCAACAGGTCATCGATGTTGCGGTAGATCTCGGGGGCGGAGTCGTGGCTGATCGACGCGAACGGCAGCCCCGCGAGTTCCGCCAGCACCACGGATGCGCGGTCGTCGGGGATCGCCTTGCTGCCCACCGCCACCCCGACGGGCTGACGGTCGAGGAACTTGCTCGCCATCCCCACACCGGTGACCGGACCGTGGACGAGCGCGATGTCGATCTGACCGGCCCGCAGGTCACGCAGCAGCGGCTCCGTGCTGGCCGGCACCAGTCGCGGGCGGATGTCGGGATGTGCCTCGGCGAGCTCGGCGAGGAACGTGTCACGAACGGTCGCCGTCACCTCCGGCGCGATGCCGACGGTCGCCTGCCGCGCAGTGTGGTCGTCGGCGTCCCGCACGATGTCGGGCAGCGCATCGATGCGGTCGAGGATGTCGATCGCCCGCGGTAACAGCGCCTCACCCGCGTCGGTCAGGTCGATGCGGTGGTGGGCGCGGATGAACAGCATCGCCCCGAATTCCCGTTCGAGGTCCTTGATCCGCTGGCTCAGCGGGGACGCCGCCATGTGCAGTCGCCGCGCGGCGCGGCTGAAGCTCTGCTCTTCGGCCACCGCCACGAAATAGCGTAGATGGAGGACGTCCACACCGGCCAGCCTAGGGCATGTCTCCCAATTCCCTTTGCGGGTCTTGGCGGCTCGTTTGTCCCCCCGGCGGCGTTGTCGTCGGTCACGATGGCTGCCGCTATCGCTCCCTCCTCCGCCTTGCCAGAGAAACAACGATTCCGCCAATCCCTCGCAGTGGAATTGAGAGACATGCCCTGGTGCTGCCCGTGTGGGCGATGACCGTTGTGGTCATCTCCGCGTTCGCGGATTGATTCTGGTGCTCGCGCGCAGCCGTCCCTAGCCTCACGAACAACGGATGGAGTCACAAGGAGGTGCCCCGTGGGCCGTCAACCGATCAGGATCGCCAACTTTTCCGGCTATCTCGGCGACCGCCGGACCGCGATCGACGAGGTCATGGACGGAGATCCGGTCGACGCCATGATCGGCGACTACCTCGCCGAGATCACGCTGGCCTCGCTGTCGGCGGCCTATCAGAGAGACCCCGGCAAGGGATACGTCGAGTACTTCGTCGAACAGATACGGCCACACCTGACGACGATCGCCGAGCGCGGCATCAAGGTCGTCACGAACGCCGGCGGCTTCCACCCGGCGCGGCTCGCTCAGGTCCTTCGCGACGAAATTGCCTCTGCCGGAGCAGATCTGCGCGTCGCGCACATCGAAGGCGACAACATCCTGTCCGACCTCCCGCGGCTCGCCGACGACGGTTACGCGTTCGAGAACCTCGACGGCGGTGCGCCGATGTCCGACTGGGTGGCGAAACCGTTCGCCGCCAACGCCTACCTCGGCGGCTGGGGTGTCGCGACCGCGCTGCGCGAGGGCGCCGACATCGTCGTCTGCGGGCGAGTCACCGACGCCTCGTTGACCGTGGGGCCGGCGGCCTGGTGGCACGGCTGGGCCCTCGATGACTGGGACGCACTGGCCGGGGCCGTGGTGGCCGGGCACATCATCGAGTGCGGTCCGCACGCGACCGGCGGCAACTTCTCCGGGTTCCTCGACATCGGTCACGCCATCGTCCCCGGCTATCCGATCGCCGAGATCGCCGCCGACGGCAGCTGCGTGATCACCAAGCACACACGCGACGAGGGCGCGGTCACGCCCGACACCGTCACCGCCCAACTCGTCTACGAGATCCAGGGACCGGTCTACCTCAACCCGGATGTCACCGTCCGCCTCGACCACGTGCGGGTCGACCGGATCGCCCCCGACCGGGTGCAGGTGTCGGGCACCACGGGCGCACCGCCACCGCCGACCACGAAGGTCGCCGTCTTCGGGCCGGTCGGCTTCACCGTCGTCAACACCGTGTACGTCACCTCCCCGCACGTCGCGGAGAAGATCGCGTTGATCCGCGCCCAGCTCGAGCACGACCTGCCGGAAGGCGTGAGGATCGACCTGACCCAGGTCGGCGTGCCCGCCGACGACCCGGAGTCGCAGTGGGCTGCCACCGTCGCCATGCGGATCATGGCCATCGCCGAATCGGCGAAGGCACTCGCGGCCGCCGACATGACCAAACGCATCGGCAGTCTGTACCTGCAGAGCATTCCCGGCTTCTTCAACGACGTCCATGCCGGGCTGACGTCCACGCCGCGCCCGCGCGTCGACTACTGGCCGGGACTACTGCCGATGACCGCACTCGACCATCGGGTGGTACTCGACGACGCCCGAAGCATCGCCATCGAGGTGCCACCGGACAGCGCCATGATCGACCAGCCGTTCCACCGCGAACCGGAGGAGGCGCCGTTGCCCGACCGGGTCACCCGCGCACCTCTGGGCACCGTGGTGCACGCCCGCAGCGGCGACAAGGGCGGCAACAGCAACGTCGGCATCTGGACCAACGATCCGCGAGTGTGGTTGTGGCTCAGACGTTTCCTCACCACCGACGAGATCAAACGACTTGTCCCCGAGGCCAAGGATCTCGACGTCGTGCGGCACGAGTTCCCCGATCTGCGCGCCGTTCACTTCGTGCTGCGCGGCCTCCTCGGCACCGGCGGATCGTCGAACACGCGAATCGATCAGGTGGGCAAGGCAATCGGCGAATACATCCGGTCACGCCAGGTCCTGATTCCCGACGACCTGCTGACCGGCGCCATCGACGACGAACTGGAGGACGCACGGTGAGCCCATCAACCTCGTTGACCGAACGGCTCACGGCGGCTGCCGAAACCCCGGCCACCGACAACGCGTTCGACATATCGGGTGAACTCGACGGGGTCCTCGCGGGCATCGGCATGTCCGCCGCCGACACCGGCGGCAGCATCTCCTTCCTCGGCGCCGACCCGGTGGTGTCCAGCACGCTGCGGCTGGGTGGCTCGGCCACGATCGCGTTGGCCGCGAAATCGGCTGCGGTGGCGAAACTCTGGCGACTGCGCACCGGCGAAGGCCAGGACATCGCCGTCGACCTGCGGACGGCACCGCACCGGTTGTGCCCGTTCTACGATCGGAAGTGGGAACTGCTCAACGGGTATCCGGCCGGCACGCCGTCGAATCCGTCCAATGCGTTAGGATTCCGGTTCTACCGCACCGGCGACGGCCGCTGGATGATGCCGCTCAACCCGTACCCGAAGATCAAGGTCGGTGCGCAGAAGCTGTTGGGTGTGCCCGACGACGAGGCGGCGGTCGCCGACGCGATCGCCACCTGGAAGGGCGCGGAACTCGAGGCGGCCGGCGCCGAGGCGGGTGTGGTGATGCCCATGCTGCGCACCGTTCCCGAAGTACTCGCCGAACCGCACTACCGCGACGTGCTCGCCGACATGCCGCTCGTCGAGATCACCAAGATCGCCGATGGCGACCCGATTCCGTTGCCCGCGAACGGGGATCTGCCGCTCGACGGTGTTCGGGCGCTCGGCATGGGTCACGTCATCGCCGGGGCCGGGGTGGGTCGGGCGCTCGCCCTGCACGGCGCCGACACGCTGAACGTGTGGCGGCCCAACGAACTCGAACACGATGCGACCTACGTCAGTGCCAACGTGGGTGTGCGGTCGACCACGCTCAGTCCGTACACCGAGGAAGGCGCACAACACATTCGACGGCTTCTCGGCGGAGCCGACATCTTCTACGCGAACCGCCGCCCCGGATATCTGGCCGACATCGGCCTGTCCCCCGAGGAGGCCGCCGCGGACCACCGCGGACTCATCTATGCCACCGCGTCACTCAACGGCGAGACCGGACCCTGGTCGTCGTGGGTGGGCTTCGACCAGACGGCAGGCAGCCTGGCCGGCATGATGCTCCTCGAAGGTGGCGGCGAGAAGCCCAAGCTGCCGCCGATCCTCGTCGTCAACGACTACATCGTCTCCTGGCTGATGACCGCCGGCATCGTCGAGGCGCTGACCCGCCGGGCCCGCGACGGCGGCAGCTACAAGGTGCATGTGTCGCTCACCCGCGCCGCGCTGTGGATCGTCGGGATGGGCGTCTTCGACAAGGAATACGCCTCCGTGACCGCCAACGGCGGCACCGGCGACGAGCGGCACCGCTACCTCGATCCGGAGACCTTCACCGCCGACACCGGACTGGGCCGCTATCAGGGTGTCACCGAGCAGGTTTCGATGAGTCGGACCCCGGGACGGTATCGGACCGTGCTGGTACCCAAGGGATCGTGCCGGCCGGCCTGGACCGATGAGGCATGATGACGACCATGGGTGACACCGTGAGTCAGTCAACCGAACCCGATGTGGTCGGCAAGCGAATCGCCGACCGGCTCGGCAGCCTCTGGGGGCGTTCGATCTCGGTGCAGCAGGCGCGCGTGCTGCCGGCCGGTGCGAGCCGCACCACGTACGCGGTGACCGTCGCCGACAACGACACCGGCGAGTCGACTCCGATCATCGTGCGGGCCGCGCCCGCCGCGGAACCAGGCGCCAGTGGTCTCACCGCCGAGGTGCAGGTCTTGCGGGCAGCCTTCGCGGCCGAGGTCCCGGTCCCCGAGGTCCTCGACCTCAGCGATTCCGTCGACGATGCCGGGGTGCTCGGATTCCCGTACACCGTCATGAGTTTCGTCGACGGCGAATCCATTCCCCGACGTGTTCTGCGCGATGAGGCATTTGCGCCCGCGCGCCGCGGGTTCGCCCGGGAGGCCGGCGCGGTCCTCGCACGTATCCACGCGATGGACGCGTCCGCGACCGATCTGAATGCCATCGGCGATCCGCTCGACGCGCTGCAGACGTTGTTCCCGCTCGAGTACGAGCAGGCGCCCGCCGGGCTCGTCCTGGCGATTGACTGGCTGCGGCGCAACCGGCCCGAATCGTCGGGGGAGACCGTCGTGCACGGCGACTTCCGACTGGGCAACCTTCTGATCCGACCGGACGGCGTGTCGGCGGTGTTGGACTGGGAACTCGCGCATCTCGGCGATCCCATCGAGGATCTCGGGTGGCTGTGCGCCAAGGCGTGGCGCTTCGGGGTCACCGAACCGGTCGCCGGAATGGGGTCGCGATCAGACCTGCTCGACGCCTACGCCGACGTCGCCGGATGGCGGCCAGCCGACGAGGCGCTGCGCTGGTGGGAACTGTACGCGACCGTGCGGTGGGGGTTGATCTGCGGCAAGCAGGCCAACCGGTACCTCGACGGCAGCGAGCGATCCATGGAGTTGGCGGCCATCGGAAGACGCAGCGCGGAACAGGAATTCGACGCATTGCTGGCACTCGGGCTGGCCACGCCGATGTCGGTGCCCGATCCGCTCGCCGACGACGCGATCACCCGACCGGCCGAGGACCCGCACCTGTCACCGAGCATGCTGGACCTCCTCGAATCGGTGACGCTGTACCTCGGCGACGAGGTGGCGGCCGATCCGGGCGTGAGCGCACAGGTGCGTTTCCATACCCGTGTCGCCGGCAACGTGCTCGCGACCGTTCGACGGCAACTTCTGGTGGGCGACCGGCAGGCGCAGGCCAGTCGCCAGCGCCTCGCCGACCTCGGCGTCGCCGGCAGTGCGCAACTCGCCGACGCCCTGCGTGCCGGGACACTCGGTGCCGACGATCCTGCCGTTCAGGCGGCTGTGACCGCCGAGGTCATCGATCGTCTGACGGTCGCCAACCCCCGTCACCTGTCCCAACCCGACTGCTGAGGGGACTTCTCCACGTGGACTTCGAACTACCGACCTCGCTGACCGACTACCTGGCCGAACTCGACGAGTTCATCGAGGCGGAGATCAAACCGCTCGAGCAGGCCGACGACAACATCCGGTTCTTCGACCACCGCCGGGAAGACGCCCGAACCGATTGGGAGCGAGGCGGATTGCCCACTCCCGAGTGGGAGGCATTGCTGGGTGAGGCGCGTCGTCGTGCCGATGCCGCAGGACATTTCCGGTACCCGTTCCCGGCCGAGTTCGGTGGCCGCGACGGATCCAATCTGTCGATGGCCGTCATCCGCGAACACCTCGCATCGAAAGGCCTTGGTCTGCACTGCGACCTGCAGAACGAGCACGCGATCGTCGGCAACAACATCGGACTGCTGCTGATGCTGGAATACGGGTCGGAGGACCAGAAGGCCGAGTGGGTCGACGACCTCGCGGCCGGCAAACGGTTCTTCGCGTTCGGCATCACCGAACCCGACCACGGCTCGGACGCGACCTACATGGAGACCACCGCGGTCCGTGACGGCGACACGTGGATCATCAACGGCGAGAAGACCTGGAACACCGGAATCCATGCGGCACATCGCGACATCATCTTCGCGCGCACCAGTGGAGAGGCCGGCGACGCCCGAGGCATCACCGCATTCCTGGTCGATCCCCAGGCCGAGGGATTTGCCGTCGAAGAGTACCTGTGGACGTTCAACATGCCCACCGATCACGCTCACATCTCGTTACGGGAGGTCCGGGTACCGCACTCGGCGATCCTCGGCGAGGAGGGCCGCGGCCTGCAGATCGTGCAACATTTCTTCAACGAGAACCGGATTCGGCAGGCCGCGTCGAGTCTCGGTGCCGCGCAGTACTGCATCGACCGGGCGGTGGCGTACGCCAACGAGCGAGCGCCGTTCGGGAAGAAGCTGTCGACAAACCAGGCGATCCAGTTCCCGTTGGTCGATCTGCACACCCGAGCCGCGATGCTTCGCGCCCTCATCCGCGAAACCGCCTGGAAGATGGACACATACGGGCCGTTCGAGGCGTCTCAGCAAGTGTCGATGTGCAACTACCAGGCCAACCGTCTGTGCTGCGAGGCGGCCGATCAGGCGATGCAGGTGTTCGGTGGGCGCGGCTACTCACGCCACGAACCGTTCGAACACATCTACCGACACCATCGCCGCTACCGCATCACCGAGGGAGCCGACGAGATCCAGATGCGCCGCGTTGCCGGGTATCTGTTCGGGTTCATGTCCGCAGGTGCGCCGAAAGGTGTGGGGGTGCGCTGATCGCGTAGGAAATCTGGGTCGCCTGCGTGAGCTAGTAAGCGTCGCAGCCCTTTTCGCTGATCGATCTCGATGCGGTCGTCGCAAGCTCCTCCCTTACTCGATCAGCGGGGAGGGACTCCTCGGACCAGGCTCCGAGCGAGGCGCCGCATCGAGATCACTGCGGCAGGAGATCTCGATGCGCGGGCTCGCAAGCTCGCTCGCTTACTCGATCAGCGGGGAGGGACTCTTCGAGTAAGGCTCCGAGCGCAGCGCCGCATCACCCTTTCGCTGATCGATCTCGATGCGGTCGTCGCAAGCTCCTCCCTTACTCGATCCAAGGAGTAAGGCCCCGAGCGCAGCGAGGCGCCGCATCGAGATCGACCGCCTAGGCGAATTCAGGGGGTCGACGCAACACCGTCGTGTTGTTTCGGTGCTAAGAGTAGCTCATTGAGTTCGTGTGCGGGAGTGCGGAATCCAAGGGTT
>NZ_JBSFQJ010000025.1:0-81556 GCF_053588655.1 Gordonia sp. NPDC003424 | reverse complement strand
GAGTAAGCCCGCGAGCTTGCGAGCGAGCGCATCGAGATCAACGGTGAACGAGATCTCGATGCGGACCCTCGCAAGCTCGGGGCCTTACTCGATCAACGGGGAGAAACCCGTCGAGCCAGCCAGCGTGGGCCGGGACGAGTCACCCATCCGCTGGTCGAGTAAGGCACCGAGCGCAGCGAGGCGCCGCATCGAGACCACACACGCGGCAGTCTCGAAGTCTGTGCATCCGTCACGAGGCCGGGTGGTGCCGGGCCTGCAGCCAGTCCTCGGCGAGTTCGACGAGCGGACCGAGATGATGATCATGAGCCCAGGTCGAAGTCCGGTCGGGCACCGAGGCATGACCCGGCGCACCGAGAGCCCGGCTGTAGGAGGTCGACGCGACGAAGAGGCCGGCCCACACGATCAACACCATCACGATGGCCACGACCCGGGATGCCCGGGGTCGATCATGCAACCCTCCAACCTGTTCACCGGGTCCCGGGCGCGCGGCCGTTCGACGACGCGCACCGGCGGACCGTCGTCGATTCATGAGCATTGCCGGGTGTCGTCGACGTCATCGATGGACATGAACGTGCTTTCCGGCTGTCACCAGTGGTCGAGCCGAACACCATTCGGGTACATTTCGCGTCGATCGCTGCAGTTCCTCCAGACCCCTGGCCACCAGATCGGGAATGACCAGTGCCGCAGCGATTCCCACCGCACACGCGGCGACGACGTCGGAGACCCAGTGCACCGCCAGATACAAGCGGACGGCGGCGGCGAACACTGTCACCGCCAGTGCGACGAAAACCGCCCAGCGGCGAGCCCGCGCACCGGCAGTCACCGTCGCCATCAGCGCGGTGGTGACCAACAGCGCACAGGTTCCGGTGACATGCCCGGACGGATAGGAATAGGCCAGCTCGACCGTATCGAGGTGGTCCCAGAGCGGTGGACGTGGTCGTGCCACAGCCAGTTTCACGATCTCGGTGACGATTCCGGCGGCGGTGACACTGCAGACGACCGCTGCGGCGCGGCCGATGGTGCGATCCCGCATGGTGAACACGATCGCGACCACGACCGTCCACACGCCGACCATCAGCGGCCCGAACAGGTCCGAGATCACCGAGGCCGCAGGGATGAGAGCATCGTTGCGGTGGGCGACGATCCACGTCAGGACGGGTTGATCGATACCGATCGGTCCACCGTCGTAGGCCAGTCCGATCCCGACGACACACACGAGCGCAATCAGCACGGCGGCGCCCACGCGGCGCGCCAGATTCACCTGCATGTAGATCATGCTGGGCCGACCTGGCTTAGCAGACGCTGAGTAACGTTCGGCACCGCGAATACAACGGGTTACTGTCGGCTCGTGCGACTACGACCGGACGACCTCTACGGGCGGATGCGCCGTTGGTTTCGACCCGTTCGTACTCGCCTCACGGTCATCGCCGCAGCCTTGGTGACACTCGCTCTGGCGATCGCCGCCATCATCATGGTCCTCGCCCTGCGACACATCCTGCTCAGATCTGCCGACGATGCGACCGCCGCGCGCGTCGACCAGATCGCCTCGGCCCTCACACACGAGGGCGTCACCGGCATCGATCCATCACTGCTGACGACCGACCAGAACGTGGCCGTGATCCAGATCGTCGACGCGGGCGGCTCGATTCGCCTGGCCAACAACCCCACGTTCGACCACCCCATGTCTGCGCCGTTGGAACCCGGACGGCAGGAGGTCATCCACGGCGCGGTCGCGACCGGCGGCTCCGGAGGGGAGTTCCAGACCACCGCACGCGGGGTCGCGACGTCGGCGGGCCCGCTGACCGTGATGGTCGGCGCGGCCGAAAGACCCATCAACACCACGGTGGTCACGGTCGCGATTCTGTGCTGCATCGTCTTTCCGCTCATCGTCGTCGGCATGGCCACACTGACCCATTACTTCGTCGGCCGCACTCTGCAACCCGTCGACGACATCCGGCGACGCGTCGACGACATCAGCGGCGGAGATCTGAGCCAACGGGTCCCGGTACCGACCAGCGGCGACGAGATCGCAACCCTCGCTGCGACGATGAACGAGATGCTGGAACGGATAGATGCGGCCCGTCACCAGCAACTGCGCTTCGTCAATGACGCCTCGCACGAACTCAACAGCCCACTGACCACTCTGGTCGGACTGCTCGACCTGGCCCGCGCGAAAGACCAGGCCATCGACCGGGACACCGTCGATTCGGTGATGCTGCCCGAGGCCCTGCGGCTCCAAAACATGGTTGCCGACCTGCTGCTGCTGGCGCGTGCCGACGAAAGCGGAGTACCACTGCGCATCGCTGACGTAGACCTCGATGAGATCGTCAGCGCCGAGGTCGCTCGACTCGAGGCGATCACCGACCTGTCCATCGACACCCACATCGTCGCTGTCCGCGTGCGAGGTGACGCGGAGAAACTCGTCCGGGCGCTGCGCAATATCGCCGACAATGCCGTGCGTCATGCCCGAAAGTCGCTGACCCTGAACATGACTCACGATCTGCGCACTCGCACCGCGACGGTCATCGTCTCCGACGACGGACCAGGCATCCCCGACGCCGACAAGGCACGCGTCACCGAGCGGTTCGTCCGCCTCGATGCCACCCGCGAACGCGCGCGCGGCGGATCCGGACTGGGACTTTCGATCGTCGACGAGATCATTCGTGCGCACCACGGAAAGGTGATCGTGACCGACTCCGAGTCCGGTGGCGCCGCGATCGGCTTCACCCTCCCCTCCGAATCATGATCACCACGCGAACCGCCGGTCCACTCAACGTGCTCATCGAGGCAGGTGTCACCGCGCCATCAACCCCCGCCGTCTGCCGCCAATCGATACCCGACACCTCGGACCGTCTCGATTGCCTTGCAGCGAAACGGCGTATCGATTCGACGGCGCAGGTAGCTCACATACACTTCGACGACGTTCTCGTCACCGCGGTAGTTGATGTCCCACACAGAATCGAGAATCTCCGGTTTCGTGACCACCTCGCCCTTGTGGCGCATCAAGAACTCAAGCATCCCGAATTCCCTTGGTGTGAGACTCAACTCGACGTCTCCGCGCCGGACGACATGGGCTGACGGGTCCAGCGAGAGGCTCCCCGCCACCAGGACGGCCGGCCGCTCCGGTGCACCGCGTCGCGCCAGGGCCCGCAGGCGCGCGATGAACACCACGAACGAGAACGGTTTCGTGAGGTAGTCGTCGGCTCCGAAATCGAAGGCATCCGCCTGGTCGTATTCGCCGTCCTTGGCGGTCAGCATGAGGACCGGTGTCCACACCCCGACGCTGCGCATCCGACGGACCACTTCGTAGCCGTTGAGGCCGGGCATCATGATGTCGAGCACCACGACATCGAAGCGTTCGGTCGTCGCGCGTTCCAGACCGGTCAGCCCATCGTGTACGACGTCGACAACCCAGCTCTCGGCCACCAACATGCGACGCACCGTCTCTGCGACGTTGCGATCGTCGTCGACCACCAGAATGCGCATGCCCCTCAACCTTCTCGGAGACGATCGGACACCCCACGATCGCCCGTCTCCGCTGAGAGACCGCTGAGCCGGCCGACGGGATCGCGCGCCAGGACTCAGCCGCCCTCGGCGATCCCCGCCAACCGGTCCACCGACGCCCCCAACTTGTCCTCCGTGGTCGCCCGCGCCCGCGGGAGCCGGTTCGGGTCGTGCAGATTCGTCCAGTCGTATGTGTGGGTGACGACGGTCGAGTCGCCATCGGGTTCGAGTTCCCAGCGCCACAGGTGGCCCACGACCGGCTTGCCCGGCTCGGCGGGACACCACGCGATCCGCCGTCCCTCCACGAACTCGACGACGTGGTTCTCCCGCACCGCACCGTTGGTGAGGCCCATCGCGAACACATCGCCCACCGCCGTGACGCGACGGGCATCCGGAGCCGAGTCGAGGTTGTCGTTCCCGTCCCACTCGGGTTGCCGAGCCGGATCGGCGATCAACTCGAAGATCTCGTCCGCCGGGGCGTCGATCCGCCGCGTCGCCGACACCACCCGCTGTTCATCGTCCATGTGATCCATCCAACCATCGAGCCGCCCCCGAGCGGCCCGATCGGCGCGAGCGGTAGACTCCGTTCGTGGTCCTTTTCTTCGAGATTCTGCTGGTCCTGGCGTCGCTGCTGATCGTCTGGTTCGCCGTCTATGTCCTCTACCGTCTGATCAACGACGAGTCGTGAGCTCTCCGGACGCCGGCAACGGCGTACCCGAGCGTTCGGCCGCCCGCCGCTCCGGCGACGAGGCGATCAGTCAGGCGGCCGAGCGCGCCAAGGTGACCTCGGATCGCAACCTGCCTCAGTGGGGTGAGCTGCCGCTCCCCCACGACACCGCCAACCTCCGGCACGGCGCCGACCTGCACTCCGGTCTGCTGGCACTCCTGCCCCTGGTGGGTGTGTGGCAGGGCGAGGGCGAGGCGAACGACCCGGAGACCGGCGAGGACTATCACTTCGCACAGCAGATCATCGTCAGCCACGACGGCCAGAACTTCCTCAACTGGCAGGCGCGGTCCTGGGTCATCGACGAGGACGCACGCTTCCTCCGACCCGACCTCCGCGAGACCGGCTACTGGCGTATCGGCCCCGACGACACGATCGAACTCCTGCTCGCACACGCCGAGGGCTCCATCGAACTCTTCTACGGCCAGCCGCTGACCCAGACGTCATGGGAACTGGCGACCGACGTGGTGATCAAGGCCGACTCCGGGAAACGGACCGGCGGCGCGAAACGACTCTACGGACTGGTCGAGGACGGCGACCTGGCCTACGTCGAGGAACGCGTCGACGCCGACGGCGACCTCATCCCCCGGCTGTCTGCCAAGCTGCGCCGCTACGCGGGCTGAGACCGAACCACCCCGGGCGTCAGCGCGCGCGCCGCAGCCACTGCCGCCGATTCGACCACGCCAGGTACAGGTTCTTGCGCGGGATCGCGCTGTAGACGACGGTGCCCAGCATCACCACCACGGACCCGTAGTTGGTGGCCGTGCCCAGGACGGCCGGTCGGCCGGGGATCACGGCGCCCGACGACGAGATACCCGGACCCTGCGCGGGATGCCCGTCGACCCGGCGGCCCACCAGCGAGAACACCTGGCCGGTGTCGGCGTCGGCCCGCACCGGCAGTGTCACCCGGCTGTGCGGCACGATCTCGGCCACCTCGCGGTCGGTACCGATCTGGTAGACCACCGCGACGGGTTCGCTACCACTGTTGCGGATGGTCATGCTGTCCGCACCCGTCCGGTACTGAAAGGTCACCCCCGCGAGTTCCGGATCCAGGTGGATCTGCTGCGGGTAGCCGCAGTCCCAGTCGGTACTCCACGGGGTGAGGTACCGGCTGTCGAGGTACTGCCGCCGGCCGGGGACCGGCAACGAGCTGGGCATCAGCTGACCGCCGCGACTCCACAGCACACCGACGAGCGTCGGGTCACCGTCGCGGCGGGGGACCTGCAGGTAGTGCACCGCGTCGCCCGGCGGCACCGGGATCGATTCGCCCGGCTCGGCGACCACGAAGTCCAGCGGTCCGTCGCTGCCGACCGACACCATCGCGACCGGCCCGCCGCCGTGGTTGTGGACCACGACCGACCCGGCCACCCGGGCGTGGTGGACCCCGTGGGCCAGCGGGTCGTCGAACCGGAATGCCGGCGACCTGGGCGACCCGAAGTCGGGGTCGCGCGGAGTCCAGTAGTGTCCCTCTGAATCGATTGTTTCCCAATCGATTTCACCCATTCCGGGACCGTCGATCAGGAACTGGGGTTCGTCGTGCATGCCGTCGCCGACGATGATCTGACCCACCAGGACGGGCCGGCCGCCGACCCGCTCGGCCTGCAGGATGTGCGATTCGGCGGTGGGCAGTTCGACGGAGTCGCCGGCGGGCAGGTAGTTGAGGACGGTACCGACGGTGCCGGGGAGATGGGGCGTGGACAGCACGGCGAGGTCGCGGGCACCCCGATTGTGCAGGACGAGTCGGCCGGTGATCGGTGCCGTCGAGTAGGTCAGCCCGCATACGTGGCCGGCGATCCAGGTGGCGGCGCCGTCGTTGGTCCAGTCGTGGTCGTCGGGGGTGAGGAAGCGTGCTCGGACATCGTCGTCGACCGGTACCGCGACAATCTCGGCCACCGCGCCGGTCCAGCGCGGGATGTGCGGCGTGATCGTGGTGCCGTGCGCCGCCGTGGCGTGTGCCTGTGTCATGTCGGGCTCCCTTGGGCGAGTCGATCGGACATCGGTGGTTCGCGCGGCGATCCTCCGTGGATGGGTTCGATCGCGATTCACCTACATCGAGTTCACGTCACCATGGCGAAGCGAACACGAGTAGTCGACTACTTGACCTACGGATCGTGGCTGCAGTGATGTGCGTTACACCCCGCCCGCCGAGACCCGGCCCGGACATGGAACGGCCCCCGCACCGCCCGTCGAACGGGCCTTGGCCGACCGGACAAGGTCGGGGTGCGGGGGCCGGGTGACCATCTGGTGCTCGCCGGCACGGACGCGAGGGGATCAGTCCTCGAGCCGTGGCAGTGAACGCCACAGTGTCCGCGCTAGCGGATGGTCACCTCACGTGTCCAAGAGTCATACAACTTCGAACCACCTCCTTCCTCGTGTACAGCCGAACTTACGCCTGCGATCACCGTGGCGGCAATGGGTTTTCCACGGCGGCCGCGACGGGCTCGAGCTGCACCACCCGGACCTGCTCGGAGAGCATCGAAATGTCCTCGGCACCAAGATGATGCGTCACCACGACGACGATGCGTGACGGCCCGAACAGGCCGGCCGACGGAGCGAGCAATCGTGCCGACAGCGCCGCGGCCGCATCCGCGTCGAGGTGCTCGGTCGGTTCGTCGAGCAGGACCACCGGGGCCGGATGCAGCAACGCCCTCGCCAACAGCAGACGCCGCCGCTGCCCGCCGCTCATCGACTCGGCGCCGCCGGCCAGCGTGGTGTCGAGTCCATCGGGAAGCCCGGCGACCCAGTCCG
This sequence comes from Gordonia sp. NPDC003424, assembly GCF_053588655.1. Taxonomy (NCBI): domain Bacteria; kingdom Bacillati; phylum Actinomycetota; class Actinomycetes; order Mycobacteriales; family Gordoniaceae; genus Gordonia; species Gordonia sp. NPDC003424. The sequence goes on along the minus strand of NZ_JBSFQJ010000025.1, from coordinate 74,580 downwards.
CGAGTCCGACCGCGTCCAGTGCCTCGACTACCTGTGTCTCGGTGGCGTCGCCACGCGCGACGAGCAGGTTCTCCCGCACCGAGGTCGCGAAGACATGCCCTTCCTCCGCGAAGTAGCACGCGGCGGCCCGGAGGTCGACGGTATCGCCGGTCGCCTCGTCACGACAGATGATGCCGCCCGACCGCGGTGCCAGTAGCCCGGCCAGGGTCAGCAACAGGGTCGACTTGCCCACGCCACTCGGGCCGACGACGACCACCCGGTCGCCGGGGCCCAGCCGGGCGCTCACGCCGTCGGCCGGGGCGAGGTCGGGCGCCGACGGCCAGCCCCAGTGCAGCGCGTCGACGTCAACGACGACCGGTGTGGCGTGGATGGGTCGATCCAGTGGCATCCCGGTCGTGTCGACGGCCGTGTCGTGGGTGGCGCCCGCGTCCCCAGTACCGGCTCCATCGATCAATGCCATCAGCCGCGACGCGCTCTGCCGGCTGCGTTCGAGTTGGATGCCGGCCTCGGTGAGCGGTGCGGTGGACTCGAACGACGACAGGGGCAGCAGGATCAGCACACCGAACAGCATCGGGGTGATCCCGTGACCGGAGGCCACATCGGCCAGCGAGCCCGGCAAGCCCGACGCGAGGTGGATGCCGATGACGCAGGCCGCGAGCAGCGACACCCCCATCGACAGCGGTGTCGCGGCGGTGGCGGCGGCCTGCCACCGCAGTCCGCGGTCGGCCGCGGACCGGGACTCGACGTCGGCGGCGGCCGCGGCGGCGAGCACGTCGTCGCGGTGGCGCGTGACGGTCAGTTCCGGTGCATGCCAGAGTGCGGTGAGTGTCGCCTCCGATGAGCGGGCGGTGGCCGCCGCAGCGTCGGAGATGGACCTCCGCGCCCCGGTCGCCGCCAGCCACGGCGCCACGACACCGCTCACGATCAGCGCAAACGCCAGCACCACTGCCGCCCATCCGGACACGAAGGCCATGATCACCACCGCGGCCACACCGGTCACCGCACCGACCGCCATCGGGATCACCCCGCGGATCAGGGCGTTGCCGATCTCGTCGATGTCGTCGCCGGTACGGGCGAGGATCTCGCCGCGCCGCAGGGTCACCGAGTAGGCCGGCGATCCGTCGGCCAGAGCCAGGTAGACCCGCTCCCGCGCTGCGGCCATCGCGCCGAGGGCGAGGTCGTGCGTGGCCAGCCGTTCGAGGTAGCGGAACACGCCCCGAGAGATACCCAGCGCGCGTACGGCCGTGATCGCGACCGACAGAAACAGCACCGGAGGCATCTGCCACGCCCGGGTGATCAACCAGGCCGACAGCGCGGCGAGCCCCAGCGCCGACAACGATCCGCCGACACCGAGCAGGACCGATCGCACCACGGGTCGCCCGGACAGCCCGAGGAACCCGAACGCCCGGCGCAGCGGCCCCCGGTGTCGGTCACCACGTCGGCTCATCGGGCCCTCGCCGCCCCGGGCAGGTCGATGACGTGATCGGCGAACGACTTCGCGAGCGGCTGATGCGCGACCACGACGACGGTGTCACCGGAGGCCGCCCGCTCGCGTAGCGCGCGCAACACGGCCGTGGACGAGTCGGTGTCGAGGTGTGCGGTCGGCTCGTCCAGCAAGACCAGCGGCGCCGGCGCGGCCAGCACGCGCGTCAACGCCAGTCGTTGCCGTTGGCCCGCCGACAGTCCCACTCCCCCGGCACCGAGCACCGTGTGCACACCGTCAGGCAGCGCGTCGACGACGGCATCGAAACCCGTCGCCGCCATGGCCGTGCCCAGCGCGCCGGGATCCAGCCGACCGAACAGCGCGAGATTGTCGGCGACGGTGCCGGGCACCACGACCGGTTGTTGCGGCAGCCAGGCGATCTGCTCATGCAGGCTGGTGCGGTCGAGTTCGGCGACCGAGATCGATCCGATGAGGACCGATCCCTCGTCGGGAGAGATCAAACCCATGATCGACAGCAGGGTGGTCGACTTTCCCGATCCGTTCGGTCCGGTGATCACGGTGATCGACGCCGGAGCGATGACCGCACCGAGTTCGTGCGGCGCCCACCCGTCGCGGCCGTGAACTCCGACGTCGAGCAGGGTGATCGGCTGTCCGACAACCGAACACGTGCGCCGACCGATCTTCTCCGGAGCGGTCGTCGGGCTCTCGATCAGATCGATGGCCTCGCCGGCGGCTGCGGCACCGTCCGCCGAGTTGTGGAACTGCGCGCCCACCTGCCGCAGCGGCAGGTAGGCCTCGGGAGCCAGGATCAACGCGAGAACTCCTGCATACAGACTCATCTCGCCGTACACGAGCCGCAGGCCGATGCCCACGGCCACCAGCGCGACGCACAGCGTGGCCAGCAACTCGAGGACCGCGCCGGACAGGAAGGCGACCCGAAGCGCGGCCATCGTGCTGCGCCGATGCGCGCGACCGAGTTCGGCCACCCGGATCGCCGGGCCGCGGGACCGGTTGAGTGCCCGCAGCGTCGGCAGCCCGGCGATGAGATCGAGCAACTGCGCCTGCAGACGGCTCATCGTCTCCAGCTTGCGGGCGGTGCGATCGCGGGTCATCAACCCGATCAGCACCATGAACAGCGGGATGAGCGGCAGCGTGATCAGAATGATGAGCGCCGACGGCCAGTCGGTGAGCGCGATGACGACGATCACCGCGGGCGTGACGGTCATCGACACGATCAGCGCCGGAAGGTATCCCGACAGGTATGGGTCGAGGTCGTCGAGGCCACGCAGGAGCACGGTGGCGGCCCGATCGCGGCGGGTCAGGAGGTCTCGCGGCGCGGTGCGGTCCGGGTCGGTGAGGACGTCGGTCGCGCGTGTCCGGAGTTGAGTGATCACGCGCGCCGACGCGTGTTGTGCAGCCCGGTCGCGCAGATAGCCGGTGACGACGCGCACCGCAATGGCCGCGGCGAGCACCCACAGATGGGTCTGCTGCTCGGCGAAGGAGCGGCGTGACGGATCGACGATGAGTTCGGACACGATGGATGCAGACATCGCCGCGGTCACCACGATCGCCGCGGTGGTGAGGAAAGCGAAAGCGGCCGACACGATGACGTGTGCCCGGGCGGCCGACGAGTATCGCAGCAGCCGCGGGTCGACGGGCCCCGCGCGTCGCGCCGGCGCCCCACCCGCCGTCGCGCCTCGTTCGACCGCGGGCGCCGAAGACGCCTGCGCGCGGCTCATTCAGTCGGTATGCGCAGCGACGGCAGGCCCGACGGCTCCGGGATCTGATCCACCGAGATCCGCTTGCGGAACACCCAGTAGCTCCACGCCTGGTAGCCGATCACCACCGGTGTGATGATGAGGGCGGCCCAGGTCATGATGGTGAGCGTGTAGTGGCTCGACGAGGTGTTGTCGATGGTCAGGGTGTAGTCCGGATTTGTCGACGACACAAGCACATTCGGGTACAGCACGGAGAACAGGGTCGCCACGGTACCGGCGATGGCGATCGAGGTCGCGAGGAAGGCGATCCCTTCACGCTGGATCTGGGTCGCACCGACCATCACGACGGCCGCGATGGCGGAGATCAGCACCGGAACCCAGGTCCACGCGTTGCCGTAGGCGAACTGCGTCCACAACAGGAAGACCGCCGCCACGAAGAGTGTCGGAATCGCCAGTCGCGCTGCGAGTTTCATCGAATCCTGCTGCAGCACACCGGACGTCTTGAGCCCCAGGAACACCGCGCCGTGGGTCAGGAACGCGAGCAGCGTCGTCACTCCGCCCAGCAATGCGTAGGGGTTGAGCAGGTTGAAGAACCCGCCGGTGTACTGGGCGTCGGCGTCGATCGGGATACCGCGGACGACGTTGGCGAATGCGACACCCCACAGCACGGCGGGAATCCACGAACCGAGTCCGATACCGATGTCGGCCCAGGCCCGCCATTTCGGGTCGTTGATCTTGCCGCGCCATTCGATGGCGCACACCCGGGTGATCAGGCCGACCAGGATGAGGAACAACGGGAGGTAGAACGCGGTGAACATGGTTGCATACCAACCACCGAACGCGGCGAAGAGCGCTCCGCCTGCGGTGAGCAGCCACACCTCGTTGCCGTCCCACACCGGACCGATCGTGTTCAGGATCGCGCGACGACGCTTGTCGGGGTCGGCGAGGTCGTCGTCCGGCGCCACGTCGGCGTCGCCACCGGTGTGACTGCGGCCAAGGAACGGCATCAGCATGCCGACACCGAAGTCGAAGCCCTCGAGAACGAAGTAGCCGATGAAGAGGACCGCGATGATCAGGAACCAGAATTCGGGGAGACCCATCAGTTCACTCCTCAGTACGCGAACGAGAGTTGTTTGGGCTCATCGGAGTCCGACGGCTCGTCCGGTGGGATGGCGTCGTAGGCGGCCGGACCCTCGATGATGTACCGGCGTTGCAGCAGGAACCACACCACGCCGAGCGCGCCGTAGAGCACGGTGAACCCGATGAGGGTGACCCACACGGTCGCGGCGACGTGGTTGGACACCCCGTCCTGCACCAGCATGTGAATCCGCAACGGGTCCAGGTCGTTCTCCCAGTTGGGCGCGACCACCCATGGCTGGCGCCCCATCTCGGTGAAGATCCAACCGGACGCGTTGGCAAGGAACGGCATCGGAATCATCCAGAGGGCGAGAATGCCAAACCGTCTGGATTCGACCACCCGCTTTCGTCGCGTCAGCCACAGGCCGCCGAGGGCGACCACCGCCGAGCCCAGGGCCCACGTCATCATGGCGCGATAGGCCCAGTACGTCACGAACAGGTTGGGCGCGAAGTTCTGGTTGGGCATGTTCAACGCCTGCTGGTACTGCTCCTGCAGTTGATTGACGCCCATGATCGTCGCGTCGACATTGCGCGTCGCCATCCAGGACAGCAGGCCGGGGATCTCGATGACGTCGTGCACGCTGTCGCAGTTGTTCTGCCGACCGAGCGAGAGCACGGAGAAGGGGGCCTTCTCGGTTGTGTTGCACAGCGATTCGGCCGACGCCATCTTCATCGGTTGTTGCTTGAACATGATGACGGCCTGCTGATCACCGGTGACGAACAATGCGGCACCGGCAACCACGGTGAGCCACAGCGCGAATCGTGTCACCGGGCGCCAGAGCTGGCGTGCGTCGCGCTCGAGATCCTCGGGCGTGGCGTCGATCTGGCTCGGCGAGGTGGTCTTCGGCATCCCCGAGGCGTCACCGGTCTCGATCGCCTCGCGCAACTTCTTGGCCCGCCACATGTTTCGTGACATCCACCAGATACCGATCGCCGCGACAAAGGTTCCCGAGGTCAGCCAGGCGCCGGCGATCACGTGCGGGAACGCCGCGAGTGTCGTGTTGTTGGTGATCACGGCCCAGAAGTCGTTCATCCGCGGGCGATTACGCGTCTCATCCCAGACGACGCCCACCGGATGCTGCATGAACGAGTTGGCCGCGATGATGAAGTAGGCCGAGGCGTTGACACCGATGGCGGCCAGCCAGATACAGGCCAGGTGAACCCGCCGCGGCAGGCGACCCCATCCGAAGATCCACAACCCGATGAAGGTGGATTCGAGGAAGAACGCGACCAGGCCCTCGAGCGCCAGCGGCGCACCGAATACGTCGGCGACGAAGCGGCTGTATTCACTCCAGTTCATCCCGAACTGGAATTCCTGCACGATGCCGGTGGCCACACCCAACGCGAAGTTGATCAGGAAGAGCTTGCCGAAGAACTTGGTGGCGCGCAGCCACTGTTCGTTCCCGGTCACGTGCCACACCGTCTGCATCACCGCGATCATCGGCGCCAGGCCGATCGTCAGTGGAACCAGGATGAAGTGATAGACGGTGGTGATCCCGAATTGCCATCGGGAGACATCAAGAGCGTCCATGTCGCCTCTATCAGAGTCGGTGTACCGGGCTGCGATACACGGGCCGGGCCGGTCCTTCGGTGGACCCGTTCAGGTGTCGAGCACCTCTCTACTACTGGCGGTAGTAGCGACGATGGGCTCACGCTACGCTGCGCGGTTCACCCGGTCCAGCGACCAAGGTCCCAGTGGCACCGTTGTTCATTTGTGGGTTTGACCTCACGCCACCCTTGACCGTGGACTATGTCACGTTTCGATGTCATCGGCCGGGCGACGCCCTCATTCTCAGTCAACCGAAATCGCCCGGTCCACCAAATCCCTGAATTCGTCGCCATTCGGTGATGTCGGGATCACATACCGATTGAGCGAGATGACGCGTGCGGCGAGAGTGACGCTGCTGACCAGCCACACCGAGTCGGCCGCGATCAGGTCGGCCCGCCGCAGGACCTCAGTGCGGGTCGTCCAGCCCTCGGACTCGGCGAGCTCGAAGATCGCCCGCTGCGTGGTCCCGGGGAGGATGCCGATCTCGACGGGCGGTGTCACCAACGTCTTTCCGCGGACCACGATGACCGTGGACCGCGGGCCCTCGAGCACGACTCCCTCACTGCTGACGTAGATGACGTCGTCGTACCCTTCCTCGGCGGCGTGGCGCAGGGCCGCCATGTTGGTCGCATAACTCAGGGTCTTGGCGCCGAGGAGTTGCCACGGCGCGCGGCCGGCCAAATCCATCGAATAGCCGCGGTCCAGCGTGGTCACGGCAATCCCGTGCTCACGCGCATGGTGCACCCGGTCGCCGACGGGACCGACCATGACGTAGGCGGTCGGGCCTGCGGCGGGCGCGCTCTCCCGGCCGCGAGAGCAGACCAGCCGCATCCAACCCTCGGTGTTGTCCGCGGCGACCGACCACTCCTTTTCCGCCACGGTGATCGCCTGCTGCCAGGCATCCCGGTCCAGTTCGGGCAGCGCCATCATCTCCAGGCTCCGGGTCATGCGGTCCAGGTGCGCCGAGACCCGGCGTGCCCGCCCCGACCGCACCAGCAGCGTCTCGAAGACCCCGTCGCCGCGAACGGCGGCCAGGTCGTCGGCGTGGAGAAACGGTTCGGCCGCGTCGTGCACCGTGCCGTCGAGGGTCACCAGGATCTGCTGCGTCATGGCGACGAGGGTAGCGGGCCGGGGTGACCACAACTGCACGGCCGAGAACGTCGCACCCGCCCCGTAGAATCGAGGCGTGACCGCGTCACCCATCCTGACCAGGTATTCCCCGCAGGGCGCTGTGCCCGGCCCGCCCGACGGCTCCGACGCCGCGACGCCACGCGTCGCCTGGCATTTCGGAGATCCGCTCGGCGAGCAGCGCGCCGCCGCACGCGGCGCGATCATCGTCGACCGATCCGATCGGGCGGTCATCGAGCTGCCCGGTGAGGAGCGACTGTCCTGGCTGAACACGATTTCCAGCCAGTCGGTCGCCGACCTCGCGGACCGATCGAGCGCCGAGAACCTGTCGCTCGACGCCAACGGTCGCGTCGAGGAGCATTTCGTACTCACCGACGTCGACGGAGTCACCTGGATCGACACCGAGGGCCCACGTGGTCGTCCACTCCTGGACTTCCTCACCAAGATGGTGTTCTGGGCCAAGGTCTCCCCCGGCGCACGCCCGGACATGCGGGTCCTGACACTCGTCGGACCCGGCGTCACGCGTGGCCACATCGCCGAACTCCTGGAGTTGCCCGAGGGCGCGCCGATCTATGCCGCAGGAGATCTGCCCGAGCTGCATCACGAGGAGGAACCGCTGGGCTTCTGGCGGGTGATGCCGCCGATCGGTGCGGGCGTCGGAGGCCTGGCGGTCGCGCCCGGTTCGACCGATGTCGGCCTCCCCGTGGTCGACATCGTGGTTCCCGAGGCGGCCGTCGAATCCTGGTGGACGCTGCTCACCGACGCGGGTGCGCGGATGGCCGGCACCTGGGCGTATGAAGCGCTGCGGGTCGCGGGCCTGCGACCGCGACTCGGCGTCGACACCGACGATCGCACCATCCCCCACGAGGTGAATTGGATCGGCGGTCCCGATGAGCTCGGCGCCGTGCACCTGGACAAGGGCTGCTACCGCGGGCAGGAAACGGTCGCGCGCGTCCATAATCTGGGCAAAGCGCCGCGCCGGCTGGTGCTGTTGCATCTCGACGGCAGCACCGACGACCGGCCGGCGCCGGGTGACGCGGTGACCGCGGGTGGCCGTGCAGTCGGCCGGATCGGCACCGTCGTCGACCACTTCGAACTCGGTCCCATCGCGTTGGCACTGGTGAAACGCTCGGTGGGCGCCGACGTCGCGCTCATGATCGACGGCGAGTATCCGGTCAGCGCGCAGATCGATCCCGACTCGATCACCACCGACGATCGCGTGCAGGCCGGACGAGCGGCCGTCGAGCGACTGCGGCATGGACCGGGCGCGGGAGCGTGAACGCGCCCGGGCTGCCGACCGGCCGAGTGCTCGCGGTCTGCGTCGCCACCGATGACGTCGTCCTCGATCGCGTCGGGGCCAGCGCGATCGACAAGCGCGCCCAGTCCGGCCGGGTCCGCGTCGGCGAGCTCGGTCTGATCACCGACCACGTGTGCGACACGAAACACCACGGCGGCGCCGACCAGGCCCTCTACGCCTACAGCGAACCCGAAGCGCGCCGGTGGGCGAGTGATCTCGGACGTGATCTGCCCTACGGTTGGTTCGGCGAGAATCTCCGGATCGACGGCATGCCCGTCACCGACGCCGTCGTCGGCGAACGTTGGGAGATCGGTGACGACGGACTCGTCGTCGAGACCACGATCCCGCGTGTCCCGTGCCGCACCTTTGCTGCCTGGGCCGATGAGCCGCAATGGGTCAAGCGGTTCCTCCACCGCGCCGACACCGGCTCCTACCTGCGCGTTCTCCATCCCGGAACGGTCGGCGAAGGCGACGCGGTGCGGGTCGTGCACCGCCCCGGACACGGGGTGCTGGTCCGGCACCTGCTCGCCGGCACCGAGGCCGATGCCGATGCACTGGGCGAACTGTTGGCCGGTGACGACCTGGCCCCGAAGGTCCGGCGCGAGGCCGATCGCAAACTCGCGCGCACCTGATTCGAGGGGCAGCCACGCCGTTGGACCGCATTTGGACCGGCAGGGCAATCCGCATTATCGGCGCGAGCACGCTAGACTGGTGCCACGACATATTGACTAACCAGAAACGGGGCCGCCAAGCGTTTGGCCGCCCCGTCATTGTGCGAGGGGGTCCCACATGGGCCGCGGCCGGGCAAAAGCAAAGCAGACGAAGGTTGCTCGTCAGCTCAAGTACTCCACACCCAACACCGATTTCGACAGCCTGCAGCGTGAGCTGTCCGGTGTGTCGGATGACTCGGCAGACCGCCGGGATCCGGTGGATGAGTGGGCCGAAGAGGACGAGTGGCGTCGAGCCTGACGTCACTTCGTCGATAACACCGTTTCACCCTCGCTACCTGCCCTCCGGTCTCCGGGTCGTGTCAGGTTGATCAATTGCGTGTCGGTGATCCCACCAGCGATAACCGCTCGATAGACCCTTCCGGCCTGTCGAGCGGTTATCGGTGTTTCCGGCGCCGTGGCGTCCGCGGAGTGAACTCGGTCGCTAGTGGTGTGTCTCGCAAATAAGCGTCTACATGTTCGATATGATTGCCGGTATGAGTGGTTCTGCTGCAGCAGCGTTGTCGTTGTCGGTTGGTGAGCGCGAGACACTGGAGAGGTTGACCCGGGGTTTGCAGGTGCCCCATCAGCAGGTGTTGCAGGCCCGGGTGTTGTTGTTGGCCGCCGATGGGGTCGCCAACATCAGGATTGCCGAGGAGGTCGGGGTGCGCCCGGCCACGGTGCGGGCCTGGCGGCGTCGGTTCGGTGAGGACGGTTTGGCGGGGTTGGGACTGATCCGCAAGGGCCGCGGCCGGCGGTCGTCGATCAGTGCGGAGAAGGTTGCTGAGATCGTGCGGTTGACCACGACGACCACTCCGCCGGGTCACACGCATTGGTCGTGCCGGACGATGGCCGATCAGGTGGGTGTGAGTCCTGCTACGGTGCAACGTATTTGGTCGAATCTGGGACTGAAACCGCACCAGGTGGACACGTTCAAGGTATCCCATGATCCGCAGTTCGAGGACAAGCTCGTCGACGTGGTCGGGTTGTATCTGAATCCGCCCGAGAAGGCGATCGTGTTGTGTATGGATGAAAAATCCCAGATCCAGGCGCTCGATCGGACGCAGGCGTCGTTGCCGATGGTGGCGGGTCGGGCCGGGACGATGACCCATGACTACAAACGCAACGGCACCACGACGTTGTTCGCCGCGCTCGACGTGCTGACCGGAAAGGTGATCGGGCAGTGTTTGCCGCGGCACCGACACGAGGAGTTCATCACGTTCCTCAAGACCATCGATGCCGCGGTGCCGGCCGGGTTGGCGGTGCACCTGATCCTGGACAACTACGCCACCCACAAACATCCTGCCGTGCAGCGATGGTTGCAGCGGCACAAACGATTCCATCTGCATTTCACGCCCACCTCGTCGTCGTGGATGAATCAGGTCGAGCGATGGTTTCGGGATCTGACCGACAAGAACATCCGTCGTGGGGTCTTTCCCAGCGTCGGCGATCTGATCGCCAGCATCGAGGAATACCTCAATACGCACAACGAGAACCCGAAACCCTACGTGTGGACCGCGACCGCCGAATCCATCCTCGCCAAAGTCGCCCGCGCACGAGCAACACTCGAACAAGTAGCCAACTAATTCAGAGACACACCACTAGGTGCGCGAGGCTACGTCGTGCGCGAACTCCGTCGTGTCCCCCAGCTGGTCGGTCCTCCCGCTGGTCTGTACCCCTCGCCGGTCGCTACCCCTTGCTGGTCGGTACCCCTCGCTGGTCGGCACCCCTCGCTGGTCGGCACCCCTCGCTGGCCGGCACCCCTCGCTGGTCGGTACCCCTCGCTGGTCGGTACCCCTTGCTGGTCGGTACCCCTTGCTGGTCGGCACCCCTCGCTGGCCGGCACCCCTCGCTGGTCGGCACCCCTCGCTGATCGGTCCTCCCGCTGGTCCGTACCCTTGCTGATCGCCACCGCTCGCCGGACGCTTCCCCTCGCCGGTCGCCACAGCTCGCTGGTCGCTTCCCCTCGCCGGTCGCCACCCCTCGCCGGTCGCTACCCCTCGCTGGTCGAGTAAGCCCGGCGACGAAGGAGCCGGGCGCATCGAGACCCCGCCCGAACCAACGAGCCCTGCACGCGCCGGTCTCAGGTCAGAAACGCGGATGCTCACCGGTCAGCGAAACCCGTGGCAGAGACGCGTTCTTCGGTTCACTCGACCGCTTGACCGCCCCGAGCACCCAGTTGTCGACGTGCCGCGCGGTCAGCACCGCCTGCGCGCGTTCGGTGTCCTCGGGCGCGACGACGGCGACCATGCCGACACCCATGTTGAAGGTGCGTTCCATCTCCGGCCGCGACACCCGGCCGCGCTGCGCGATCATCGCGAATACCGGTGCGGGAGTCCAGGTCTCACGCTCCAACTCGGCGACGAGGCCGACCGGGATGACCCGCGCGAGGTTCTCCGCGAGCCCACCGCCGGTGACGTGCGCGAAGGTGCGGACGTCGGTCTCGGCGGCCAGCGCCAGGCAGTCGCGCGCGTAGATCCGGGTCGGCTCGAGAAGTTCTTCGCCGAGCGTGCGCCCGAACTCCTCTACGTGGCCGAACAGGTCCATGTGACCCCACTCCAGCAGCACCTTGCGGGCCAGCGAGTAGCCGTTCGAATGCAGGCCCGAGGAGCCCATCGCGATCACGACATCACCGGGTCGCACCCGGTCCGGCGACAACAGCTGGTCGGCTTCGACGACCCCTACCGCGGTCGCCGACAGGTCATAGTGGGTGTCCCCCATCAGGCCGGGGTGCTCCGCGGTTTCACCGCCGAGCAGGGCGCATCCGGCGTCGACGCATCCGTCGGCGATCCCCGCGACGATCTGCGCGACGGTCTCCGGGATGACCTTCCCGACCGCGATGTAGTCCTGCAGGAACAGCGGCTCGGCGCCGCAGACGACGAGGTCGTCGACACACATGGCGACGAGGTCGCGTCCGACGGTGTCGTGGCGGTCGAGTGCCTGGGCCACCGCGAGTTTGGTGCCGACCCCGTCGCTGGCGGCGGCCAGGATCGGTTCCCGGTAGTTGCCCTTCAGCGCGAACAGTCCGGAGAACCCGCCGATGCCACCGAGGACCTCGGGGCGCGACGCGCGCTTGGCATGCGGCGCAAGAAGTTCCACAGCGCGCTCACCCGCGTCGATGTCGACGCCCGCGGCCGCATAGGACGCACCGTCAGCACTGGCGTCGTCGGATCCACGATCGGCAGCCGATCCCCGGTCGGTCATCTGGCTGAGCACCCCTTGGTCGAAGTCGAGTGGCGATTGCTCGCACCGGCGTCACATGTCCTGTCGCTACGCTCGCCTCGGCGCCCATCGCGACGATCTCACGCTACCCGACGACCTTCCGGCCGACCGGACCGGCAGCAGGTGCCCGTGAGCGCCCACCGACGGTCACGGGCGCATGACCGCGCTGACGTTGTCATTCGCCGCGGTCAGCGGATCGACATGGCCGTCGACGTCGACCGCCGCGTTGGCGAGCATCTTCTCCAGGACCGCCTTGCCCATCGAGGTCTCCTTGGGCAGTTCGATCGGGTAGTCACCGTTGAAGCAGGCGGCGCACAGGTTCTCCGCCGACTGCTCGGTGGCCGCGATCATCTCGGCGGTGCTGATGTAGCCCAGCGAGTCCGCGCCGATGGCCTGCCGCACCCCCTCGACCATGTGTTCTTCGGAGTCCATGCCGTTCGCGATCAGCTCGGCCGGCGACGCGAAGTCGATACCGTAGAAGCACGGCCAGCGCACCGGACTCGACGCGATGCGCACGTGCACCTCCGCCGCGCCGGCCTCTCGGAGCATCCGGATGAGGGCACGCTGCGTGTTGCCGCGCACAATCGAATCGTCAACGACGACAAGGCGTTTGCCTCGGATGACTTCCTTGAGCGGGTTGAGCTTGAGGCGGATGCCGAGTTGCCGGATGGTCTGTGACGGCTGGATGAAGGTGCGTCCGACGTAGGCGTTCTTCATCAGTCCCTGGCCGTAGGGAATGCCGGATTCCTGCGCGTAGCCGACGGCCGCCGGGGTGCCGGATTCCGGGACCGGGATGACGAGGTCGCCGACCGCCGGATGCTCGCGGGCCAGCCGGCGGCCGATGTCGACGCGCGCCGAGTGCACCGACCGGCCGTGGATGACGCTGTCGGGGCGGGCGAGGTAGACGTATTCGAAGACGCAGCCGCGCGGGGTCGGATCGGCGAAGCGGGTGCTGCGCACACCGTCCGCGTCGATCGCGAGCAACTCTCCGGGCTCGATGTCGCGGACGAACGATGCGCCGACGATGTCGAAGGCCGCAGTCTCCGACGCGACCACCCACCCCCGGTCCAGACGTCCGAGAGAGAGCGGGCGCACGCCGTGCGGATCGCGGGCGGCGTAGAGCGTGTGTTCGTCCATGAAAGTCAGGCAGAAGGCGCCACGCAGAGTGGGCAACAGGTCCATCGCGGCCTGCTCGATGGTGCTGTCGGCGGCACCGTGGGCGAGGAGTGCACCGACGAGGTCAGAGTCGGAGGTGGCCGCGGTGCTCATGACGCCGGCGTCGCGGGCACGGCCGGCGAGGTCCGCGGTGTTGACCAGGTTTCCGTTGTGACCGAGCGCGACGCCGGTGCCGGCGTCGGTGGTGCGGAAGATTGGCTGAGAGTTCTCCCAGGTGGTCGACCCCGTCGTCGAGTAACGACAGTGTCCGATGGCCACGTGCCCGGACATCGCGCCGAGCGTCTGCTCGTCGAACACCTGGCTGACCAGGCCGAGATCCTTGAAGACCAGCACCTGCGACCCGTCGCCGACCGCGATACCGGCGGCTTCCTGACCGCGATGCTGCAACGCGTAGAGGCCGTAATAGGTGAGCTTCGCGACGTCCTCGCCGGGCGCCCACACACCGAAGACGCCGCATTCCTCGCGGGGCTCATTCTCTGGCTCGTCGGGCAGGTCACCTGCCCGGCACATATGCGGCGTCGGTGCCAGCAGGTTCTTGCCGGCTATCGTCTGGTCGGTCATCGACGAACTCCCTGGGCTGGGGCGGGATCGGTACTCCGGTGGGCAGGCGGCACGCAGACGCGGAAGCCGGCGCGACGTCGTGAACGGGAGACGCCCTGCAGTTTACCGGCCGGTAGCCGCCCAACGCGAACTCTGTAGCGCCGCCGCGCGCGTCGGCATTCCCACATCGTGATCACACTCACACCGCGGTCCGCTCCACACGGTCGTCTACGCACGCACCAGCGGCATCCAGTCACCGACCGCGCCGGCGCGACTGCCCGATGCCGTCACGTCTCCTGCATCCACGAGTTCGTCGAATCGGGCGTCGCCGATGACGAGTCGAAGCCACGACCGGGGGTCCGTCTCGACGACGTTGGGCGGCGTGCCGCGCGTGTGTCGCGGACCTTGGATGCACTGCACCGCGACGAACGGCGGCACGCGCACCTCGACGGAGTTGCCGGGTGCGATGTCTTCCAGCGTGCGGGCGGTGAGGCGGACCGCAGCGGCGAGCGCGGCGCGCGACGGGGTGGGCTGCGTCTCGTCGCGCAGCCATCCCAGCACCGCGAGCACGGCGGCTCGGGCCTCGGCGGGATCGATCGCCTTGCGAGATGGCACGCCGGCCATCCTGCCGGATCACCGCGCGGTAGATCATCGCGGACCCGATTGGCCTCCGCCGCGCACTCTCGTCGGGCACGATATGTCCCATGGGAACCGAAGTCTCCAAGCGCGAGTTCACCGGCGAGGACCGGGTCCGGTTCCGCAGGCAGGTCAGTCGCGGTACCGAGGCCATCGCCCGGATGCTCGCCGACGGACTGTTCACCGATCACGGCCAGGCGCCGGAACCGCTGCTGGGGATGGAGGTCGAGCTCAACCTCGTCGACGATGACATGGATCCGGCGATGGCCAACGCCACCGTGCTGGACGCCATCGCCGATCCCGACTATCAGACCGAACTGGGTCAGTTCAACATCGAGATCAACGTCTCGCCAAGACCTTTCGTCAGCGACGACACGATCTCACTGGAACAGCGATTGCGGACATCACTCAACCGTGCCGACCAGCGTGCGGCGGCGACGTCGAATCACCTCGTGATGATCGGGATGCTGCCCACTCTACGTTCCGAACATTTTGCCCAACATTGGATTTCGGCGAATCCTCGGTACTCGCTGCTGAACGAGCAGATCTTCAGCGCACGCGGCGAGGACATCGAGATCGACATCAGCGGGCTCCCGCTCGGCCCAGGCCACCACACCGAACGGATGCACACCACCATTGATTCGATCCTGCCCGAGGCGGCCTGTACCTCGCTGCAGCTGCATCTGCGGGTGGCGCCGGAAGACTTTGCCGCACACTGGAATGCGGCGCAATCGATCGCCGGGGTGCAGGTCGCACTGGCCGCGAACTCCCCGTTCCTGGCCGGCGTCGCCCTGTGGCACGAGAGCCGGATACCGGTGTTCGAGCAGGCCACCGACACCCGGCCGCTGGAGCTGAAGAACCAGGGCGTACGGCCACGGGTGTGGTTCGGCGAGCGCTGGATCAACACGATCTTCGACCTGTTCGAGGAGAACACCCGCTACTTTCCCGCGCTATTGCCGGTGAGTACCGACGTCGATCCGCTCGAGGAACTCGACGCCGGCCGAATCCCCACCCTCGACGAGCTGCGGCTGCACAACGGGACCGTGTACCGCTGGAACCGCCCGGTCTACGACATCCTCGACGGCCAGGCACATCTTCGTGTGGAGAACCGGGTGCTGCCCGCGGGACCGACCGTCGTCGACACCATGGCCAACGCGGCCTTCTACTACGGCGTCGTGCGGGGCCTGGTGGAGGCCGAACGCCCCTTGTGGTCACAGATGTCGTTCAACGCCGCCGCGGAGAATCTGCAGGCCGGCGCGCGCAGCGGGCTCGAGGCGCAGCTCTACTGGCCCAAGGTGGGCTGGGTACGCCCGGACGAGCTCACGCTTCGCCGATTGCTGCCGCTGGCCGACGAGGGGCTGCGGTCGTTCGGTCTGTCCGACAAGGCTCGCGGCCGGTATCTGTCGGTCATCGAAGGCCGCTGCCTCAATCGGCAGACCGGCGCCGCGTGGCAGCGGAAAGCTGTGCTGGACCGGGAGAAAGCAGGCGAAAGTCGCGACGAAGCCCTCCACGGCATGCTGCGCGACTACGTCACGCTGATGCACGAGGGCGAACCCGTGCACGTCTGGGGAACGTAACCCGCCGGCCGGGCGCCCTTCCCCGTCGAGTGGGCGCCCTTCCCCGTCCACTGGGCGCACCTCCCTGTCGAGTGGGCGCCCCTCCCCGTCCACTGGGCGCCATCCCCCGTCCACTGGGCGCTCTCCCCCGGCCAGTGTGCAGCGCCTACGTACCCGCCACCAACCCCCGCCCGTGGATCGGCGGGAGATCCAGCGCGGTGACCAGCCCGGGCTTCGCATCCACCACGGCGGCAACCGAATTCACCAGCCGCATGGCGGTCACTATCATCCCGGAGACGTTGTGGTCACCGTTCTCGCCGTGGTGTCCGAACTCGACGGTCATCTGCGGCTCGCCACTGACCAGAATGCGGTAGCACCCGTCACCGTCGGTCGGCGTCGGCCAGTCCGGACACTGGTCGGGATGCGTGCGGGTGTAGTGCTCGAGCACCACCCGGTCCACCCCGTCGACCTGACCGGCGACCTCGAAATGCAAAGCCGCCATGGTCCCTTCGGGAATCTCCACCGAGACCGTCGAGTAGCAGCGATCGGCCGGGACGCGCTCGTGTCGTTCGACGAGCGGCTCGTCGAGGGTGAGATCAAGCCCCGCGGCGATCTGCCGGACCACGCTGCCCCAGCCCATCGCGAGCACCCCCGGGTACAGCAGGATCGGGGTCTGATCCATCGGTTGCCCGAACCCGAAGATGCTGGTCATGACGACCGGCTGGTAGTAGGTCGAGTAGTCGGCGATCTCCAGGCAGCGCACCTCGTCGATACGTTGCGACAGGCTGGTCATCGCCAGCGGCAGAACATCATTGGCGAACCCCGGATCGATGCCGTTGACGTGCAGGCTGGCGTTGCCGGTGCGTCCGGCCGCCGCGATGCGATCGAGCAGGTTCTGATCGAGAATGCCGAACGGATACTGCAACACGACGGGCCCGCTGGAGACGACGTTGACGCCCGCCTCGACGAACCCGATGAGATCGTCGATGGCGTCGAAGATGCGGTCATCGGTCATCGCGGTGTGCACGATGCAGTCGGGCCGCAAGGCGATCAGGGCGTCGCGGTCATTGGTGGCGATCACCCCGAGGTTACGGCCGAGTCCGGCCAATTCGCCGGCATCCTTACCCACCTTGGCCGGGTCGGACACCCAGACGCCCACGAGTTCGAGGTCGGGCCGGGCGTCGATCCCGGCGATGGCGTGCTTGCCCACAGTTCCGGTCGACCACTCGACCACACGAAGAGTCATGCCCCCAAACTAGAACATGTTCCAGTTAGTGGTCCAGGGTTTGACGAGGTCGTCTGATGCCGCCACCACAGGCCGGTGATCGTCGCCACGGTCGCCGCCATGCACACACCGGCACCGACAAACGCGAGCGCCATCACCACGCCCGGCGTGTTCTCGTCGATGAACGGCGATGGCAGGAACGTGAACATCATGCCGACGGCCCACGCCACGACATTGACTGCGATCCACTGCCGGGCCGCGGGCTGACTCTCGCGCAGGATGCGGTACTGCGCGGTGGGAATGCTCAGCAGTAGCGTCGTCGCGCCGACCGCGATCACCACCCAGACCAGGGGCGAGCCGAAGTCCACGTCGACACCCGCGTCGATCAGAGTCGACGGCAACATGCCGAGCGACCACGCGAAGGCCGCTGCCACAGCGGTCGCCCCGACCCACCGGCCGACGGGCACCGCGACGTCGGTGCCGTGCAGCGCCTCGGCCTGGCCGAGTCCCAGTAGCGCTCCCTCGCCGGCGCCGAAGATCGCGACGAACACCCACGTCATCCACGGCATGAATTCCAGAGCCGAGGCGATGGCCATGCCGAGGACCGGTATGCCGAACCCGACCGCCTCGGCAACCGTCACCATCCCGACCCAGCGCACCATCGAGTAGCGCATCGGACACCTCCACGTCACCGGGCCCGCGTAACCTCACCCGCGATGCCGCACGAACCCGCACCCATGTCGTCGTCCTCCACGCTGCCACCCGTGGCCGTTCGTCACGAGGGCCACAAGACCCTCATCAAGTGGCATCGAGCGCGCCGGCGCGCCGGCGATCCACCGTTCACCGCGTCGCGCATCGTCGAAGGGATGCGGGCCGGCGCGAGCGTGGAGATCGATCTGAACATCCACGGCGATCGCGGATTCGCCGTGCTGCACGACCGCGTGATCGACCACGCCACCACCGGTTCCGGCGAGATCTCACAGCTGGGCGCCGATCAACTGCGTTCGCTGTTCCTGCGGGCCGACGACGGGTCGGTCCTCGATGAGCGGGTTCTGTTGCTCGACGACCTCTCAGCCCTGCTCGACGCGGCGGGGATCCACCCGCAGTCGTTGCTGCAGTTGGATTTCAAAGAGACCGCCCACGAACTGGACCCGGCAGCGATCACGCTGTTCGCCGAGGCCGTTGCCCCGATCGCGCGTCACACCATCCTGTCATGCGGCGACGCCGAGGCGGTACGTCTGCTCACCACACCGGTGCCCGGTATCCGGATCGGCTACGACCCGTGTCACGGCGGAGCGGTCGATCGGGTGCTGCGGTCCGGCGATTTCGACCACTTCGTCGAGCGGGCCATCGGGGCATCACCAAATGCCGAGATGGTCTACCTTGAGCGCCGGTTGATCCTCGAGGCGGATCGACGCGGGTTCGACATGGTCGGCGCCTTCCACCTGCACGGCCGCACCATCGACGCGTACACGGTCTACACCGCCGACGAACCGTCGCTGCGCGAGGTGGGCCGGCTTCTGGAACTGCGCGTCGACCAGATCACCACCGACGATCCCGAAGCGCTCGTCGCCGCGTTCGCATCCGGTGGTTGCGCAGCGACGACGAACGAGTCCTATCCGGTGGTTGAGCAGCGACGAGGAACGAGGAGCGTGTCGAAACCACCAACCCAATGACCAGGGAGGTTCGACTCCTTCTCAGCCGAACAGCCCCGGCAGCGTCCCCTCGTGGACCGCACGCACCTCGTCGAGGGTGACCTCGAACTGATCCTGCACACTCACCGACTCACTGCCCTGGTCGACCACGCCGATCCGCGCCCACGGCATGCCGCGCGCATCGAGCATGGAGACGAACCGGGACTCCTCGGTCCGCGGCACCGCGACCAGCGCCCGTCCACTCGACTCGGAGAACAGCCACACGAACGGATCCGCATCCTCGGGAAGCAGTATGCGACAACCGGTTTCACCTGCCAATGCCGATTCGACGACGGCCTGCCACAGTCCGCCCTCGGACAGGTCGTGGGCCGCCGAGACGAGGCCGTCCCGCGATGCGGCGACCATGATCTCGCCGAGCAGCCGCTCCCGTTCGAGGTCGACGCGCGGCGGCACGCCACCGAGATGATCGTGGGTGACCTGCGCCCAGATCGATCCGTCGAACTCGTCGAGGGTGGCGCCGACCAGGATCAGGGTCTCGCCGGGTTCGGTGCCGAAGCCCGTCGGCGTGCGACGGCGTACGTCGTCGATCACGCCGAGGACCCCCACCACCGGTGTCGGCAGGATGGCCGTCGATCCGGTCTGGTTGTAGAAGCTGACGTTGCCGCCGGTCACCGGGATGCCCAGCTGTGCGCATCCGTCGGCGAGGCCGCGCACGGCCTGCTGGAACTGCCACATCACCGCGGGGTCTTCCGGTGATCCGAAGTTGAGGCAGTTGGTGACGGCCTTCGGGGTCGCCCCGGACACCGCGACGTTGCGGTAGGCCTCGGCGAGGGCGAGCTGCGCACCCCGGTATGGGTCGAGGAAGGTGTAGCGGCCCGACGCGTCGGTCGCCAGCGCAATGCCGCGACCGGATTCCTCGTCGATGCGGACCATGCCGGAGTCGGCGTGCTCGGCGAGCACGGTGTTGCCGCGCACGTAGCGGTCGTACTGCTCGGTGATGAACTTGCGACTGCACAGTGCGGGCGAGGCGATCATGGTCAGCGCCGTCTCGCGCAGTTGCTCGGACGTCGCCGGCCGAGCCAGCGGCGCGCTGGTCGACTCGATGACCCCGTCCTGCCATTCGGGCCGGGCGACCGGACGTTCGTAGACCGGCCCGTCATGTGCGACGGTCCGCGGCGGGACGTCGACGACGGTCTCGCCGTGCCACGTGATCACCAGATGGTCACCGTCGGTGACCTCACCGATCACCGTGGCCAGGACATCCCACTTCTTGCACACCGCGAGGAACGCGTCGACGTTGTCGGGGGTGACCACCGCGCACATGCGTTCCTGCGATTCGCTGGAGAGCACCTCGGCCGCGGTCATCCCGACCGCCCGCATCGGCACCTTCTCCAGGTCGATGTGCATGCCGCCGTCACCGGCCGCCGCCAGCTCCGAGGTCGCGCAGGAGAGCCCGGCTCCGCCGAGATCCTGGATGCCGACGACGAGGCCGGCGTGATAGAGCTCCAGGCAGCACTCGATGAGCACCTTCTCGGTGAACGGGTCACCGACCTGCACGCTCGGCAACTTCTTCCGGCTGGGGCCGCTGTTCTCCCCGTCGTCGTCAAAGGTCTCCGACGCGAGCACCGAGACACCACCGATGCCGTCGAGGCCGGTGCGGGCGCCGAACAGGATGATCTTGTTGCCGGCCCCCGACGCGAACGCCAGGTGCAGGTCCTCGGTGCGCAGCACCCCGGCGCATAGCGCGTTGACCAGCGGATTTCCCGCGTAGCTGGCGTCGAATACCGTCTCGCCACCGACGTTGGGCAGGCCGAGCGAGTTGCCGTAGCCGCCCACGCCGCGCACCACACCGTCGAGCACACGACGGGTGTCGGGTGCGTCGGCCGGTCCGAACCGCAGCTGATCCATCACCGCGATCGGGCGGGCGCCCATCGCCATGATGTCGCGGACGATGCCGCCGACGCCGGTCGCCGCACCCTGGTACGGCTCGACGTAACTGGGGTGGTTGTGCGATTCGACCTTGAACGTGACCGCCCAGCCGTCACCGATGTCGACCACTCCGGCGTTCTCGCCGATACCGGCCAGCATGCTCGCCCGCATCTCCTCGGTGGTCGTCTCACCGAAGTACCGCAGGTGCACCTTCGACGACTTGTAGCTGCAGTGCTCGGACCACATCACCGAGTACATGGCGAGTTCCGCATCGGTAGGACGACGGCCCAGGATCTCGCGGATCCGGGCGTACTCGTCGTCCTTGAGACCGAGCTCGCGGAAGGGTTGGGGTTGATCGGGGCTGCCGGCTGCTGCTGAAACGGTATCCACCTGCGCACTCACTCTCGACAGTGTAGTGGGGCGTGATCTGGTTGTGCGGTTGCCCGGATTCCGGGTAACAGCGCAACGCGATCTCGAAGGGAAACCGATACTCGGTCCGGTGCGTCAAATCCTTATGACGCTTCGAGAAGTGATCATCCGAAACGACGGGGTCGTCACCGCGGCGCAGGCCCTCGCCTGTGGTCTCAGCAGGTCCGCCATCGATCGTCGTGTCGCATCCGGCGAGTGACTTCGCGTGGCGCGTGGGGTGTTTCTGATCTCCACGTATCTGCGTTCGCCGACGGCGATGGCACGTATCGCGGTCCATTCCGTAGGCCGTGAAGCCGTGCTCGGTGGCGTCGCCGCCGCGTGGTGGCACGATCTCCTGCCGACTCCACCACGCAGGCACCTCGTCATGGCCGCCGCACGCGGACGGCACACCGGAAAGTCGTCGACGACGGTGGTCCGACATCGCACACTCGACGTGATCGACATCGTCGAGCATCGCCAATTGAAGGTCACCGCAAAGCCTCTCACGGTTCTCGATGCGAGTACCCAGGTCGGCATCAGCGTGATCGACTCCGCACTCCTGACCCGAGCAGTCACCCTCGACACGTTGTCGGCCGCCCACCAGCGCTACCCGAAGCGTCACGGAGCACCGCAGGTGGCGCGCTATCTCACGCTTCTCGGCAACGGTGCGCGGTCGGAGGCCGAGCGACTCGCCGTGACAATCTTCCGGAATGCGGGCCTGACGGGATGGATCGCCAATCATCCAGCGTGCGGCTACGTCATCGACTTCGCCTTCGTCGCGCAGATGGTCGCTGTCGAGATCGACGGCTTCGCGCACCATCGCGACGCCGCGGCCTTTCAGCACGATCGAACGCGCCGCAATGGGCTCATCGCGGCGGGTTGGACCATCCTCAACTTCACCTGGTCAGACCTGATCGATCGCCCCGACCAAGTGATCTCCATCGTTTGCGCCGAACTCCGACGACGCGCCTGCCGATCGGGTTGCTGCGTTACCCGGATACCGGGCAACAGTGCAACGTCATCGCCTCAGACGTACCGAGAGGTCACCCCGATCACCGCGTCGCGCAACTCCGGCCGGCAGATCACCAGATCCGGCATGTAGGTGTCGTCGCGGTTGTAGACGAGCGCCGAGCCGTCGATGCGTCCGCACCACAGGCCCTTCGACTGCGCCACGGCGACCGGCGCCGCGGAGTCCCACTCGTACTGTCCACCGGCGTGCACGTAGGCGTCGGCCTCACCCCGGACCACGGCCATGGCCTTGGCGCCGGCCGATCCCATCTGCAGCACCTCGCCCCCGATGGCGTCGGCGACGGCCTGCGAAAACTGTGGCGGCCGTGAGGCACTGACCACCACCCGCGGGACATCGGATTTCGGTGTCGCGGCCAACCCGTCGACCGGCGTCACCGCCGCGGCGTCGTCCACATAGGTGATGCCGAGCGCCGGCAGCGCCACCGCACCGGCGATCAACCCGTCATCGGCAGACCACAAGGCCACGTGCACAGCCCAATCCGCGTGTCCCTCGGTGCCGTACTCGCGGGTGCCGTCGACCGGATCGACGATCCAGACTCGTGCCGCCGCCAACCGCGACTTGTCGTCGGCGGACTCCTCGGACAGCACAGCATCGTTCGGCCGAAGCTCGGCAAGTCGCGCCAGGATCAGGTCGTTGGAGCGCAGATCCCCCGCCTTGCCGAGTTCCTTACCCACCAGCCCGCTGGTGGCGCGCACATCGAGTAGCAATTCCCCTGCGGCGGTGGCCAGTTCCCCGGCCAGCGCCCGGTCGGCGGCCACGCTGTCGTCAGACACGCAACTTCTCCTAGAGTCCCAGGTTGCGGATGACCGACTCGGCCACCTCGATCGGCGATCCATCCGACGGCGACACCACGATCTCAGCGTCGCTCGGTGGCTCGTACGGCGAGTCTATGCCGGTGAATTGACTGATCTCTCCTCGGCGCGCCTTGGCGTACAGCCCCTTGGGGTCGCGCTCCTCACAGAGCTCCAGCGGTGTGTCGAGATAGATCTCGTAGAACGGAAGGCCTTGCTCCTCATGGATTTCCCGCGCGCGTTGCCGCTCGGAGGCGAACGGGCTGATCAGCGACACGATCGCGACGGCCCCGGCGTCGGCGAACAGCGCCGCCACCTCGCTGGTGCGCCGGATGTTCTCGCGTCGGTCGTCGTCGCCGAAGCCGAGGTCGCTGTTGAGTCCGTGGCGCAGGTTGTCGCCGTCCATCAGGTACGCCGGCCGCCCCTCGGCAACGAGTCGACGCTCGAGCTCGGTGGCCAGCGACGACTTCCCGGAGCCGGACAGGCCGGTCAACCAGACGGTCGCTCCTCGGTGGGTGCGTTGCTCGCGGCTGACCTTGGTGGTCTGCCAGACGACGTGGCTGTCGTTGCTCACCGGCGCGGTGATCATGCCGGCACCGACCGTCTTGTTGGTGGCCTCGTCGATCAGGATGAAACTGCCGGTCTCCCGGTTCTTTCGGTACGCGTCGAACATCAACGCCGACTGGGTGTGCAGGGACACCCGGGCGATCTCGTTGAGCGCCAACGTCGTCGCGTCTTCGTCTCGATGCAGGGTGTTGATGTCCAGGCGATAGTTGAGCCCGCTCACCTGGACACGGGAAGCCCTTGTCCCGCACATGATCTGGTAGCGATTGCCGACACGGAGCTCGGTGTCGTCGGAGAACCAGCACACCATGGCGTCGATGTCCCGGGCGACGAACGGCCGGTTGTTGGGGCGGGCGAACATGTCACCACGGACGATGTCGATCTCGTCGGAGAGTTCGATGGACACGGCCATCGACGCGAACGCCTCGTCGACCTTGGTTCCGCCCGGCCCCCAGATCTCGGCGATGGTTGTGCTGAATCCGCCTGGCAAGACGACGATCTCGTCTCCACGCGAGAACACGCCACCCGCGACGGTGCCGGCGTAGGCGCGATGGTCGTAGCCGTCACTTCGCTGCGGCCGGATGACATACTGCACCGGCATCCGCGCGTCGATGAGGTTGCGGTCCGACGCGATGTACACGTTCTCGAGATGGCTCAACAGCGGACGGCCC
Source organism: Gordonia sp. NPDC003424 (assembly GCF_053588655.1). NCBI lineage: Bacteria > Bacillati > Actinomycetota > Actinomycetes > Mycobacteriales > Gordoniaceae > Gordonia > Gordonia sp. NPDC003424. The sequence goes on along the minus strand of NZ_JBSFQJ010000025.1, from coordinate 50,197 downwards.
TCGTACCACGGCATCGCGGCGGATTGGTCGACGACGTTGTCGCCCTGCAACGCCGACAACGGGATGAAGGTGAGGTCGGTGACGTTGAGTTTGGCGGCGAACGCCACGAAGTCGTCGCAGATCTCGTCGAACCGCTCCTGCGACCAGTCGACCAGATCCATCTTGTTGACACAGATCGTGAGGTGCGGGATACCGAGCAGCGACGACAGGAACGCATGTCGCCGAGTCTGTTCCAGCACACCCTTACGGGCGTCGATGAGGACGATGGCCAGGTCGGCGGTCGACGCGCCGGTGACCATGTTGCGGGTGTACTGCACGTGACCCGGGGTGTCGGCGATGATGAACTTCCGCTTGGGCGTCGAGAAGTACCGGTAGGCAACGTCGATCGTGATGCCCTGCTCCCGCTCGGCGCGGAGACCATCGGTGAGCAGCGCGAGATTGGCGTACTCGTCGCCACGTTCGGCGCTGGTCCGTTCGATCGCCTCGAGCTGGTCGGTGAAGATCGATTTCGAGTCGTACAGCAGACGACCGATGAGCGTCGACTTGCCGTCGTCGACGGACCCCGCGGTGGCCAGGCGCAGCAGTTCGGTAGGCATCAGAAGTAGCCCTCCTTCTTGCGATCTTCCATGCCGGCCTCGGAGATCCGGTCATCGGCGCGGGTGGCGCCGCGCTCGGTCACCCGGGTGACCTCGATCTCCTCGATCACCTTCTCGATCGTGTCGGCGTCGCTGCGGACGCATCCCGTGCAGGTCGCGTCGCCGACGGTCCGGAACCGGACGCGCTCGGTATGCGACTCTTCGTCCGGAAATGTCTGCAAGAAGCGGGTTTTCGCGAGCAGCATGCCGTCTCGGGGCACCACCTCGCGATCGTGCGCGTAGTAGATCGGCGGCAACTCGATGTTCTCGGCGCCGATGTACTGCCAGATGTCGAGTTCGGTCCAGTTGCTCAGTGGGAACACCCGGATGTGCTCGCCTTTGTGATGGCGGCCGTTGTAGAGGTGCCACAGCTCCGGCCGTTGAGCTCGCGGGTCCCACGCGCCGAATTCGTCGCGGAAACTGAACACCCGCTCCTTGGCGCGGGCTTTCTCTTCGTCGCGGCGGGCGCCACCGAAGACCGCATCGAAGCGATTCTCCGTGATGCCGCGCAGCAAAGCGGTGGTCTGCAAACGATTTCGGCTGGCACCCGGGCCGCTGTCCTCCACCACGCGCCCGGCGTCGATATCGTCCTGAACCGAACTGACCACCAACCGCACACCGGTCTCCGCGACGACCCGGTCCCGATAATCGATGACCTCGTCGAAGTTGTGGCCGGTGTCGACATGCATGAGCGGGAAGGGCACGGGCGCCGGCCAGAAAGCCTTTCGTGCCAGATGGAACATCACCACCGAGTCCTTGCCGCCGGAGAACAGCAGCACCGGACGCTCGAAGGTCGCCCCCACCTCACGGATGATGTGTACCGACTCGGCTTCGAGAGCCGCAAGGTGGGTCAGCTCGTAGCCGTGCGGCGCTCGCGCGCGTGTCGTCGTGCTGGCCACCGTGACGACCTCCTTGACATGTCGACTATTCGACACTCAGTATCGGTTATGTGACACGAACCGTAGGTGACTCCGCGGACGGCCGTCAACCTGCGGCACGACCGGCGTCGCCTCCGACGGCGCGTGTGATCAGCATTATCGAACTTCTGAGCCGCTCGGGCGCGACCAATGACCACGACGCGCCGAACCTCGCCGAGATCGTGCGGGCCACGGGCCTGTCCCGGGCGACGGCCCACGCCATCATGAGCGAACTCGTCGAGCACGGCTGGGCGATCCGCGACCCCGCCGGCGGCACCTTCTCCATCGGACCCGCATTCGTGACGCTCGCCCGCACCACCCTCGACTCCGACCACCTCACCCGGTGGGTGCGCCCGGCCATCCACGATCTCGCCGCCCGGATCGGTTGGCCGGTCTTCGTCGCCCGTCGCACCACCCCCGACACCATCACCGTGACCGATCATGCCGGACTCGTCGACGGCACGGCCTGGTTCACCATCGGGCAGACCCTGCACCTGCGGCCGCCGATCTGCCGCGAGTTCGTCGCCGACGCGCCGGCCGACGAGCGCGCCGCGTGGATCGCGGCAGCACCCGCCGCGGTGCGGACCCGCCTTGATCTCGTGCTCACCACGATCGCCGAGCGCGGCTATTCCATCGAGCGCCGGGCCGACGAACACCTGGCACTGCTCGACGCACTCCCGTCACTGTCCACCGCATCCGACCAGCTCCGGTCGCGGGTCGGCGACATACTCGCCGAGTTGACCCGCATCGACTACCTGCCCGACGAACTCGCCGGCGACATCGATGCCGTCACCGTCGGCGCGCCCGTCGCCGATCGGCACGGCCGGGTCGTCGCCTCAATCGTGTCCTGCCCCATGACAACCCTGCCCGCCGACGACCTCCGAGCCCTGGGCGCCGCGACCCGCGCGGCCGCCGATCGCGTGTCGAGCGCACTCACGCCCGCCGTCGGTCAAACCGACGACGACGGATAGCAACCCCTGCGCAGCGCCAGCGAAGCACCCTTCCGCCGGTTGAGCCGATGCGGAGCGCCAGCGGAGCACCCTTCCGCCGGTTGAGCCGATGCGGAGCACCAGTCGGCTGACATCGGATCACCGGTGGGTGATCCTGATGGACACGCGCCACCGATGAACTGGAGATCCCCATGCACGGCCACCACTCGATTCGCCGACACCTCTACGGCCTGACGGCCGCCGCCGCGATCGTCGCCGGCACGCTCGCCGGGGCGACCGCGGGGTCAGCCGGGGCCGCACCAACCGGCGACCGCGTCTACCCGCTCAGCTCCTGTTTCGGGCTGAGCCCGAACATCGTCGATACCCCGTACAACCCGACCCGCGCCCTCGTGTCGCAGTACGACGGCAACACCTACATCGCCACCGAATACAGCAGCCTGTGGCTGGGCGTCGGCTACTCCTCGTCGGCGCGACTCGACTGGCACAACCTCCGCACCGGCAAACGCGGCAGCATCGTGTCCAACACCCGCACCCAGCCGCCGTACAGCGGCATCCACTACTTCGTCGCGCCCACTCGGCGGCTCGGACCGGGGCCGGTCCGGATCACGCTCAGCACGGTCAACCGCAACGCACTGTGGTCCATCCCCGCCCAGACGTGCAGCGGGACGATCACCGTTCCCTGATCGGGGCATACCGTCCGATCACCGGGACGCCCCGACTACCAACCAAGCACTTGCTAGGTTACCCTCGTGGCATGAGCGCTGCCGTCATTCCGCCCCCACTCGGTGTCGACGACCTCGGTCCCGACTCGACGCCGGTCGCCTACGAGACCGGCGGACCCGACGACGCCGTTGCGTACGTGACGCTGAACCGGCCCGAGTACCGCAACGCACAGAACTCGGTCATGACCTACTCACTCGACGCCGCATTCCGCAAGGCGGTTGACGACGCGTCGGTCAAGGTGATCGTGCTGCGGGCCAACGGCAAGCACTTCTCGGCCGGTCACGACATCGGCACGCCCGAACGCGACTTCGACACGTACTACGACAACACCGCGGCCCTGCACTGGGATCACACCGACAAGACCGGGGCCGATCAGCGCCTGGCCCGGGAGATCGAGGTCTATCTCGGGATGTGCCGGCGCTGGCGCGATATGCCCAAACCGCTGATCGCCCAGGTGCACGGCGCCTGCATCGCCGGCGGGCTGATGCTCGCGTGGATCTGCGACTTCATCGTCGCCTCCGACGACGCGTTCTTCTCCGATCCGGTGGCGCGCATGGGAATCCCCGGTGTCGAGTATTTCGCCCACGCCTTCGTGCTCGGTCCGCGCCGCGCCAAGGAGATCCTGTTCACCGGTGAACGCTTCACCGCCGCACAGGCCGCCGACTGGGGCATGGTCAATCACGTTGTGCCACGCGAGGATCTGGCCGCCAAGGTCGACGAGATGGCCGCCAAGATGGTCGAGATGCCGATGCAGGGTCTGTTCCTGTCGAAGAAGGCGGTCAACATCTGCGAAGACCAGATGGGGCTACGCAATTCGATGGACTCGGTGTTCGGCTGGCATCACTACGCGCACTCGGCGAACGCCGAAGCGTCCGGCGGTGATTCGTTGGGCGGCATGGATGCGAAGTCGATGAGGGCCTCCGCCGCCGGCAGCGGGGCGAGTGGGCCGAATGCTGCCGCCGCCGCGGCGAACGGAAAAGCCTGAGATGGACCTGTTGTTCGACGCGGCCGCCGAGGCCTTCCGCGACGAGGTCCGGACGTGGCTGGCCGATCATGTTCCGGCCGAGCCACTTCCGTCGATGGACACCGCCGAGGGCTTCGAGGCACACCGGGAGTGGGAACACACCATGGCCGCCGATCGGATGTCGGTGGTCAGTTGGCCGAAGGAGTTCGGCGGTCGCGACGTGCCGCTGCTGCACTGGGTGATCTTCGAAGAAGAGTACTACCGCTCCGGCGCTCCCGGCCGCGTCAGCCAGAACGGTATCTTCCTCCTGGCACCAACACTTTTCGAACATGCGCATCCCGACCAGCTCGCCCGCATCATGCCGCGGATGGCGCGCGCCGACGACATCTGGGGCCAGGCGTGGAGCGAGCCGGAGGCCGGCAGCGACCTCGCGTCGTTGCGCTCCACCGCAACCCGCACCGCCGGCGGCTGGCTGCTCAACGGGCAGAAGACCTGGAGTTCGCGATCGAGCTTCGCGGACTGGGGTTTCGGGCTGTTCCGATCGGACCGCGACGCCCAACGCCACAAGGGCATCACCTACTTCATGTTCGACCTGCGCAGTCCCGGCGTCACCGTGCGTCCCATCGCGCAACTCGACGGTGAAGCCGGCTTCGCCGAACTGTTCCTGGAGAACGTCTTCGTCCCGGACGACCCTGCCAACCCCGGTGAGTCCGGGGTGATCGGCGAGGTCAACAACGGATGGAAGGTCGCGATGAGCACGGCCGCCAACGAGCGCGGCCTCTCCCTGCGGTCCCCGGGCAGGTTCCTTGCCACCACGGATCGGCTGGTCGACCTGTGGAAACGCAACCGGGACACCGTTCCATCGACCGCGAATGCCGATGCGCGCGTGGCGGATGCGTGGATCGGGTCCCGAGCGTACGAGCTGTCGACGTACCAGACCGTGAGCCGACTGTCCGCCGGTGGACAACTGGGCATGGAGTCGTCGATCAACAAGGTCTTCTGGTCGCAGTGGGACATCGCCGCACACGAGACCGCACTCGATCTGCAGGGCAACGACGCCGAACTCGACGACGCGTGGCTCGACGGTTACCTATTCTCGTTGTCCGGACCGATCTACGCCGGCACCAACGAGATTCAACGCAACGTGATCGCGGAGCGGCTCCTCGGCCTACCGCGCGGGGACCGGTGACACGATGGAATTCCTTCTCTCCGACATCCACAACGACCTTGCGGCCACCGTCGATGCCCAGCTGACCAAGGCCGACATCCCGTCTCGCGCTCGCGCGTGGGCTGCGGGTGACCGCGCAGCGGTGACGGAAGTCTTTGCCGCGCTAGCCGATACGGGCGTGAACGGACTGCTGGTGGACGAGTCGTCGGGTGGCAGTTCGGCGGGCGCAACGGAACTGGTCGTCGCGATGGAACAGATCGGCCGGCACGCGCTGCCCGGGCCGGTCGTCGAGAGCATCGCGGTGCTGCCGGTGCTGTTCCGATCCGCGGGGATCATCGGAGAACGGATCAGCGCGCTGGCCGAAGGCGCCTTCGCCACGTGCGCGATCCCGCCGCTCGCCCCACTGGCGCCGGTCGCCGACATCGCCTATGTCGTGTACGACGGCGTCCTGTGGACCGCCACCGCCGGTGAGCCCGTCGCCACGGTGGACGCGACCCGTACCGTCAGTGGACTCGTGCCGGTCACCGAACTCGCGAGCAACGTCGACTCGCGCGACGCCGAAGACATCGGAACCCTGGCCACCGCAGCACAATTGCTCGGCCTGGCCGATGCCATGCTGAGCATGGCGGCCGATTATGCGCAGGCGCGCAAACAGTTCGGCCGCGCCATCGGGTCGTTCCAGGCCGTCAAGCATCACCTCGCCGACGTCGCGATCGCTGTCGAGATGGCCCGGCCTCTTGTGCAGGCGGCCGCCCTCGGTGTCGACGGTCTGGTTCCGGAGGATACCGATGTCCGTCGGGATATCGCCGCCGCCAAGGTCGCGGCCGGCGACGCCGCCCATCTGGCGTCGCGTCGTGCGCTCCAGGTGCTCGGCGCCATCGGCTACACCGCCGAGCACGATCTGTCCCTGTACCTGACCAAGACTCGCGCACTGCTGACGGCGTGGGGTACGCCTGCCGTTCTCCGGCAGCGAATTCTGGAGTCACTGTGACCAGCGATGTGGTGACCGGCCCGACCCTGATCTCGACGGAGGATCGAGAAGCACTGGCCGAGGCGATCCGTGATCTGGTGCGCCGCAAGGCCGATTCGGCCGCCGCACGCAGCGCGATGGGGCAGACACCCCGGATCGACCGCAGCCTGTGGACGACGCTGTGCACCGAGATCGGTGTCGCCGCGCTGCCGATCCCCGAGGAACTCGGCGGCGCCGGGGCGACGTTCGCCGAAACCGCAGCGGTACTCGAGGAACTCGGTTCCTCGGTCAGCCCGGTCCCGGTCTTCGCCACCGCACTCGCGACCGCGGCCTTGCTCATCGCCGACGACGCGACCGCACGACAACTGTTGCCCGACATCGCCTCCGGTGAGCGAATCGCCACCGTGTGCTGGGCCGGGCCCACCGGCTGGGATCGACCGGGTGTCCACGCCGACGCCGGTCTCCTCACCGGCGAGGCGCATTACGTCGTCGACGGCGAATCCGCCGACCTCCTCGTGGTCCTGGCCGCGAGCGGCGACGGCATCACCCTGCATGTCGTCGACGCCGACGCCGACGGCGTCTCGGTCGTCCCGTTGCCGGTCATGGATCCGGGCCGACCGATGGCCCGCATCGACTTCGACGAAGCTCCCGCGGTAACCATCGCATCGGGCGCCGACCTTCCGCACCGGTTACGGTCCTTCGCCTGGGCTCTCCTCGCCGCCGAACAGGTCGGCGGTGCCGCCGCGGCACTCGACCTCACCGTCGAGTACACCAAGTCGCGCAAGCAGTTCGGCCGGATCATCGGGTCATTCCAGGCGCTCAAGCATCGGATGGCCGACATGTACACCTTGGTGGAGACGTCCCGGTCCATCGCCCGCGCGGCCATCACGGCGCTCGTCGCCGATGCGCCCGATGCCGACGAACTCGCCGCGGCCGCACACGTCTACTGCTCGGAGTCGTTCGCCACCGTCGCCGGTGAGGCCATCCAGTTGCACGGCGGGATCGGCATCACCGCCGAACACGACATCCAGTTGTATTTCAAACGCGCCCACGGTAGTTCGCAACTGTTCGGGCAGCCGCACGAGGTGGTGGCCGAGTTGGCCGGCCGAACGCGGCTTCCTCGCTGACCGAGTCCGACTCCCCGCGCCGAGTCCCTCCCCGCGCCGAGTCCGACTCCCCGCGCCGAGTCCGACTCCCCGCACCGAGTCCGACTCCCCGCGCCGAGTCCGACTCCCCGCTGATCGAGTAAGGCACCGAGCGCAGCGAGGCGCCGCATCGAGATCAATTGCCGCACAGAGGCCACCTCCATTCGACGACAGGTGGTCTCCACGTCGCCGCATCACCTCCTCAGCCGTGCGATCACCCACTCCACCGGACCCGAAAGGAACAACAGGAACAGCGGCCAACTCCCCGACGCCGGGACCGCAATCGCCACGATCAGCGCGGCGACCACCGTCACCGCGGTCCCGGTTCCGTGCCCACGCCGAATCCACGCTTCCACGTCGGGGCCGGCCTCGAGCAGTTCACGATGCCGCGAAGCCCACCAGCCCATCGCCAGCAGCGTCAGGATGGACACGGCGAGAACCGCGATGTACAGCACGCTGGCCCGCTCGATCCGATCCTGGTCGATCAGCGCGGTGGCGAAGGGCAGGATCACGATGGTCAGCAACCAGACGAAGTTGAGGTTCAACAACACTTTGTCGTACGTGCGGAGGTACTCGCCGACCCGGTGATGATCCCGCCACAGCACCCAGATGACGATGAAGCTGATCAGGAAGCTCAGGATCGCCGACCAGTTGTCGCCGAGGACCTGCCACACCGTGGTCTCCTCGTGCCATTCGGTCGCGATCTCGGTCAGCGGTAGGACCAGCAGCGTCAACGCGATCGCGACGACCGCGTCGGAGAACGCCATCAGCCGACGGAATCCCTCGGCGGAACGCCGGCCCTGATCCTGTGCCATGGTCGAACAGTAGCGCCTCAGTCACTGCGAAACCCGATCACCGGAACCCGACGTGCGCGACAATGACTGCATGGTCGACGATCCACGGATGGGCTCGTTCGATGCGGTCCTGTTCGGCATCGAGGGCGATCCACTGCTGCGTTCTGTCATCACATTCGTGGTCCTCCTCGATCGTGAACCCGATCGCGACACCGTGCGTGACCGGGTCGACCGGATGTCGCGCATGTACCCGAAGCTGCGGCAGCGAGCGGACGGAAACCCGCTCTCGATCGTTCCGCCACGGTGGGAAACGGACCCGAATTTCGACTTCGACTACCACATCAGGTGGCGGCGGCTCCCCAGTCGCCAGAACGGCATGGACGGTGTCCTCGAGTATGCGGAACGCATGGGCGAGCAGGACTTCGACCGCTCGCGGCCGTTGTGGGAGGTCGCCATCCTGACCGACATCGACGTCCACCCCGACGAGGACGGGCCGACAAGCCGCGCCGCCTTCATCATGAAGATCCACCACGCGATCACCGACGGCCTGGGCGGAATGGAGATGGCCACGGTGCTCTTCGATCTGGCGCCCGAACCCGCGGACCCCGGCCCCATGCCGAAGGCTCCGAGACCGCATCCCGCAACCGTGATCGACCGGATTCGCCAGGCCACGCGTTTCGAGGTACGCCAAGTCGTCGGCGAGGTGACCACGGCCGGGGGTTACGCCGTCGTCGCGGCCAAAGACCTGGCCACCGCTCCCGTCGCCTCCGTCACCGCGGCCGGGGCGTTCACCGTCTCGGCCGCCCGCATGCTCGCGCCACAGGGTCCCCCACTGTCGAAGCTGATGACCGGGCGATCCCTGGCGGTCTCGTTCACCACGACCATGGTCTCGCTCGCTGCTCTTCGCGACGCGGCCACCGCCCTCGACGCGACGATCAACGACGTCTTCGTCTCCGCACTGGTCGGCGGGTTACGCGCATATCACCTCGCGCACGGTCACGACCTCTCCGGACTGCGGGTGAACATGCCGGTGAGTGTGCGCGACGACACCGACGTGCCGGACGTGAATCGATGGGTTCCCGCACGGTTCGTCATCCCGGCCGACGTCGATGATCCAATCGACCGGATACGCGAACTGCGGCCGGTTTTGGTACGCGCACAGCATGATCCGGCGTTGCAGATGTGGAACGCCATCTACCGGTTGATGAACGTGCTGCCCGGCCCGGTGACCACCAGCGTCACCGGGGTGCTGATGAAGGGCGTCGATTTCGCCGCGACAAACGTGCCCGGCCCTCCCGTCGATGTCTATCTGGCGGGCGCGAGGGTCACCATGATGGTCCCGTTCGCCCCCAAAGCCGGTGCCGCGATCAACATAGCGTTGATGTCTTATGCCGGGCAGGTGTTCATCGGGATCAACTCTGATCGGGCCGCCGTGACCGACCCGCATCAACTGACGGCGTGTATCGACGAGGCCATCCGTGCGGTGACATCGATTCGGGCCGGGGGCTCACGTGGGCGCGACGGTCAGCGCTCGAATGCCTCCGCCACCATCGCCTCCGACAATCCATAGTCGGCCAACGCGTAACGGTGCTGCGGTTTCCGTGCACCGCTGCGGCTTTCGGCATCGAGAGCTTCCATGGCGGCCCGCGCCGATGGCGACACCTGCTCGCCCAACGCCGCATATACCCGGTCGACGGTGCCGAACGGGTCGGAGCGCAGATCGTCGAAATCGATGTCGAGGAATTGATCGGAATCGTATCTGCGGCGGGCGGTTTCGAACTCACGCAGCCCCCGCGACCACAGCTCCAGCTGGGTCTCGCCGATCTTGTCACCGACGAACGTGTTCGACCATCCCGGCGTCGCCGCCTCGGCGAGACTGCACATCGACGCGATGATCGTCTCCGGCGGCCGGTGCGTCTGGATGACCAGGGCATCCGGATAGACAGCCATCAGCGCGTCGAGCGCGAACATATGACTCGGATTCTTCAGCACCCAACGTTTTTCGGGATCGTTCATGCCGATCAGTTGGAGATTGCGGCGATGCCGCCGATAGGCAGGAGTCCAGTCCTGTTGCGCCAGCCATCGTGAATACGTCGGCAGATAGGCCAATGACTCATAGGAGATCGACATCACGTTCTGCCGCAACAACTGCCAGCACTCCTCGACCTCCCCCGCCTCGAGGTAGTGCAGCCCCATGAACTCAGGATTGTCGACGTGGTGTTTCTCCAGTCCGGCGTTGATCTGTTGGTACACCGGATTCGACGCCCAGCCCTCACGCGGCGGACGGGGCTGCGGGAACTCCGCCAGCCACATCTCGAGGCCCTGATGACCCGGGTCGGCCGACAGCAGACGATGCAGCGCGGTCGTGCCCGTCCGGGGCAAACCGGTCACGAAGATCGGGCGAGTGATACGTACATCGGCGTACGACGGATGAGCCGCCCACGACGCCTCCGACAACAGACGGGCCACCAGCGCACCCTTGAGGAAGAACCGGAACATCTTGCTGCCCAGTTCGGTCAGATCCGCATCGTTTCGATACGACTCCAGCAGTACCTCCAGCGCCTCCCGGTACTCGCCGACGTCACCGAAATCGTCGAGACCGGTGGCGCGGACGGCTGATTCGTGCAGATCGTCGACGGTTCCGACATCGACTCGTGCCGCACTAGTCATGGTATTCACCGCAATTCACGTCCAGGGTGTGCCCGGTGATGGCGCTGGCCATCGACGAGGCGAGGAACACAACCGCCTCGGCGATCTCGTCGGGTTCGGGCAGCCGCTTGAGGTCGGATCGACTGGCGGTCTGCTCGTACACCTGTTCCGGTGTGATGCCGTACTTCTTGGCCACCTCGCCGAAGTACCACTTCAACTGGTCATCCCAGATGTAGCCGGGTGCAACGGTGTTGATCCGAATCCCTTTGTCGCCCAATTCCGTCGCCAGAGTCTGCGACATCGCGAGCATCGCCGACTTCGCCAACTTGTAGCTGCCGTAACGAGGTTCGGAGTGCCGGATGACCATCGAGTTGATGTTCACGATCGCACCGCCGGCCTCCGCGAGCGGATCGGTGAAGGCCTTGATGACCCGCAAGGTACCCAGCACGGTGAGGTCGAGGCTGGCGGTGATCTGGTCGAAGTCGGTGCGCGCCAGCGGTTTCATCGACGGCAGCGCGAACGCGTTGTTCACCAGGACGTCGGCGCGACCGTACTCGCCGATCGTGGCGGCCACCAGTGCATCGACCGCGTCGTCGTCGGTGATGTCGGTGGCGACCACCAAAGAGCTACCCCCGGACGAGTCGATCTCGGCGGCAACCTCTTTGAGCCGTGACTCGGTGCGTGCGGCGAGCACCACCCGGGCGCCGGCCGCGGCCGCACGCACGCAGATCGATCGGCCCAGACCGGGTCCGACACCCGACACCACGACGACCTTGTCGCGCAGCAGGTCCGTCATCCCAACATCCTCTCCGCGCAAGCCCGCTGCCGGGCCGCGATCCGATCCGCCCAGCCCGATTCGCCGATCCGATTCTGTTCCAGGAACGGCAGATGCTCGGCGACGTCGTCGATGTCGATCACCTGTGCGGTCGGCCCGCTCTCCGGCGTGATCGGGTGATCGATGCGCTGCCAACGGAATTGCAGGATTCCCCGGGTGCGGCCGGTCGTCTCGATCCAGTTGGCGATGCCGGGGTTGCGTCGCGAAACCACCATCCTGATCATGCCGTCCGGATCGACCTGGGCCTGGGCCGAGTTCAGGCTGGTCTGGTGGTTGACGTAGTCCAGCGAGATGTACCACATGCTGCCGAGTTGGAAACCCTGGTAGGGTGCAGCGGATTTCGGGACGGTGATGAGCATCGCCTCGTCGTCGGCGAGACGGAAATGTCCGACGGAGGAGTACTGGGTGGAGAGCCCGCCCGGGGTCAGCCGCGGCGGTGTGAAGGTGTTCACCGGTTCGTCGAGGTAGAACCACTTGGGGAAGTTGAACCAGGTGTGGATGCGGCCGGTCAGCATCTTGCCGGCGGTCGCGTATCGACGCACGACGCGCGCCAGGTCGGGTTCGTCGGGCGCGGTGCCGACGGTGTCGACTCGCTCGATGGAGATGCGACCCTTCCGCTCCGACCAATCGCTGTAGACCTCGCGCACGGCCAGCATCGACGCACCCTCACCGAGGACGAAGTAGCCGTCGCCCGGATGATCGATGGGCGGTCCGAAGGTGATCGCGAAGTCCCCGTTGTCATCGATCGGAATCCGGCGATCGTCGAACGCATCGTCGCCGCCGGGCACCACCGACGGCGTGTAGTCGCCGCGCAGCACCTGGAAGCTGAGATCGACTGTGCTGCCCCGATGTCCACGTACGAGGTAGGTTCCGGTCTCCTCCACGTCGGCGTGGTAGTAGAGGGTGTCCGGGTTGTCGAGGCCCATCTTGGTCGACGGACCGGTAGAGGTGATGAAGTTGGGGTGCGAGGTGGACCGCGCCCGCACGAGTTGCAGGATCGCCGCGATACTGCCCGCGAGATAGTCGTACCCCTCGGCCAGGTCCTGCTCGGACTCGACGAATTCAGCGGAGGCGATGAGCTTTTCGGCCTCCGCGATGGCCGCGGCCAGCGGCGCGGTGACGTCGATGGGCCGTTCGACATCGATCACTGACGGTGCTTCCGTACTCATCGAACTCCTCCGTCGATCGAGTGGCGCCGACCCAACCCACCGCCGCCGCACCCCAGCCCGCGAATCGAGATCACAGCCACGTATCCCCTCCGGTCCACGTCAAGAAGTTCTCCAATTCGGCCTGTGCAGGGGTGACCCGCGGGTGCTCAGTCGACAGGTAGCCGCCGCGATAGAACAGCAATGGCTTGTCCTGCAGCACATCTCCGAGAGTGACGGCGCGCCCGATGACGATGTGATGATCGCCGCCGTCCGTGACGCGTTCGATGTCGCATTCCACCCACGTGAGCGCATGGCGGATCACCGGGAGCCCGGCGGGCGACGGGTCCCAGACGATGCCGGCGAACTTGTCGTCGCCGGGTGCGCCGAAGGCGGCGCTCACATCCTGTTGCCGGTTGGACAGGATGTTGACGCAGAACTTTCCGGTCTGCTCGATGACCTTCCAGCTGCGCGATGTCTTCATGGGGCAGAACAGGACCAGCGGCGGATCGAGTGACAGCGCCGCAAACGATTGACACGCAAAGCCGATGGGTGCCCCGCCCTCGTCGAGAGTGGTGATCACGGTGACGCCAGTGCAGAACTGGCCCATGGCCGTGCGGAATTGCCGGGAGTCGAAGTCTGCCGAACCGTACGGGGTTCGTGTCATGTCAGTTCTTGAAGCCGACGGTGAAGTCATGTCCCCAGAGGCTGACCGCGGTGCTCTCCCGTGCGATCCAGTCGCCGTCGTCGACTTGCCTACCTTCACAACCGAATTCGATGTCGAACCCGCCCGGCGTCTTCATGTAGAAGGAGAGCATCAAGTCATTCACGTGCCGGCCCAGTGTCGCCGACATCTTCACCTTCTTGCGCAGCGCGCGGTCGAGGCACAGACCGACGTCGTCGGAGTTCTCCACCTCGAGCATCAGGTGCACGATGCCGGTGCTGTTCGGGATCGGCAGGAACGCCAGCGAATGATGCCGTGGGTTGCAGCCGAGGAACCGCAACCAGGCCGGCTCCTCGCCCTCTTCGCGACCGACCGCCTGCGGCGGCAACCGCATCGAGTCACGAAGCTTGAAACCCAACACATCCCGGTAGAAGGCCAAGGCCGCCTGATCGTCGTCGCACGTGAGGACGACGTGCCCGAGCCCCTGCTCCTCGGTGACAAACCTGTGCCCGTACGGGCTGACGACGCGCCGGTGTTCGAGCGCCACCCCATGGAAGGCCTCGATGGTGTTGCCGGCCGGATCGGTGAAGACGATCAGTTCGACGACCCGACGGTCGGCGAGTTCCTCGTCCTTACCCTCCCGGAAGACCACCCCGGCCGCCGACAGACGGTCGCGGACCTCCTGCAGCGCTTCGGCATTCGCGCATTCCCAGCCCGACGACCCAAGCCGGTCGCGGTCGGAGGGGACGATCACCAGGCGGGCCGGGAAGTCGTCCATCCGTAGGTAGAGCGCACCCTCCACGGTGCCCTTGCCCTCCACCATGCCGAGCACCTTGAGCCCGTACTCGCGCCAGGCGTCGATGTCGGTGGCCTCGACCCGCATGTAGCCCAACGACCGAATCGGACTGTCACTCATGGTGTTCTCCTTGATCCTCTTCCCGCCCACCGGACGCGCCGACAACCTCACTCACACCATCGTGTCACCGATCGGAATCCCGAACTCGCCGTTGCCGAATGCCACGTACGCGCGTTCGGGGTCGTTGGCGGCATGCACGCGTCCGGCGTGTGCATCCCGCCAGAACCGTTGGATCGGTGTGCCGTTCTCCAACGCGTGTGCACCCGAGTTCTCGAAGAGGCGGTCGATGGCCGAGATCGCCCGGCCGGTGGCCCGGACCTGATCGCGCCGGGCGGCCAGGCGCAGTTCCATCGGGATCTCCTCGCCGGCGAGGATCAGGTCGTACTCGGCCTGCAGGTTGCCCGAGAGCTGCCGCCACGCGGCGTCGATGTCGCTGGCCGCCTCGGCGATCCGCACCTTGGCGAATGGATCGTCCTTGGCCTTCTCGCCCGCGTACGCCGCGCGCACGCGCTTGCCCTGGTGCTCGACATGCGCCTGGTACGCGCCGTAGGCCATGCCCACGATCGGCGACGAGATGGTACTCGGGTGGATGGTGCCCCACGGCATCTTGTAGACCGGAGCGGTGTTCTGGGCGAGACCCGGGCTCTGCCCCATGCTCATGGTGCGCATGGAGAGCATGCGATGGCGCGGGACGAAGACATCCTTGACCTCGATGGTGTTGGAGCCGGTGCCGCGCAGACCGACGACGTTCCACACGTCCTTGATGGTGTAATCCTCGCGTGGGATGAGGAAGCTGACGAAGTCGACCGGCCTGCCGTCCTTGATCACCGGGCCGCCCACGAACACCCAGTCGGCGATGTCGCAGCCCGACGACCACGCCCACGCGCCGTTGACCTTGTAGCCGCCGTCGACGACCTCGCCCATCCCCATCGGTGCGTACGACGACGAGATCCGTACCGCGGTGTCGGCACCCCAGACGTCCTCCTGCGCCTGCTGGTCGAACAGGGCGAGGTGCCAGTTGTGGATGCCGATGATGCCCGAGACCCATCCGGTGGAACCGCACGCGCTCGCGATCCGTCGTACCGCCTCGTAGAACGTCACCGGATCGACCTGATAGCCACCCCACTGCTCGGGCTGCATCAGCTTGAAGAAGCCGGCACCCTCGAGACTCGACACCGTCTCGTCGGGGATGCGGCGAAGGTCTTCGGTCTGCTGTGCGCGTTGCTCGATCTCCGGGAGGAGTGCGTTGATCTTCTCCAGAACCTGCTCGGCCGCTTCATTCCGCAGCGCTCCACCTGCTGCGCTTCCGGCGCCGGATTGTGCTGGCATATCGCCCGCTCCTACTCGTCTCTCGGCCGCAGGTGCGACCGACTCATTCCCGTCGTTCTTGAGATTAGAACACGTTCTCATCTATGTCGAGCACAGGGCCTTTGGGCCCCTTTCCAGCCCCGATCCCACTTGCCGATACCGATCCGCCCGCCATTTTTGTAACATGTTCTAGTATTGGATCGAGGCGATTCGGACCGATGCACGAGTCCGAGCGAGACACACGACGAGGAGTGCGGATGACCACCACACCCCAGAGCGCGGGCAGCATGCCGCGCGACGACGACATCGACGTACGAGAGATCGACACGGGTGCGGTGCCCACACGGTTCGCTCGCGGATGGCATTGCATCGGTCTGGTCGACGAGTTCACCGACGGCAAACCCCACTCGGTGCAGATCTTCGGCACCAAGCTCGTCGTCTGGGCCTCCGGCGACGGCGACGACGTCGAGATCAACGTGCTCGACGCCTTCTGCCGCCACATGGGTGCGGACCTCTCGCAGGGATCGGTGAAGGACGGCAATGTCGCCTGCCCGTTCCACGGCTGGCGATGGAAAGGCAACGGCCGGTGCGCCGGGGTGCCCTACGCGAAGCGCAATCCCAAGCTGGCCAAGACCCGCGCGTGGCCGACGATGACCCGCAACGGCCAGGTGTTCGTCTACAACGACCCGGAGGGCAATCCGCCACCGGACGACTGCATCATTCCCGAACTCGCCGAGGTCGGCTCCGACGAGTGGACCCCGTGGACCTGGAATCGCATCGTCATCGAGGGTTCCAATTGCCGCGAGATCATCGACAACGTCGTCGACATGGCGCATTTCTACTACGTGCACTTCGCGCTGCCCGACTACTTCAAGAACGTCTTCGAGGGCGAGATCGCCGCGCAATACATGAACTCCCACGGCCGGCCCGATGTCACGCTGGGCACCAACTACGGTGACAGCCGACTGGAATCCATTGCGGCGTACTACGGTCCGTCCTACATGCTGAACCCGATGGTCCAGTACTACGGTGACTTCGCCGTCGAGACCATACTGACCAACTGCCACTACCCGATCGACGCGAACAGCTTCGTCCTGATGTACGGCGTGATGGCCAAGGTGCCGGAGGGACTGTCCTCGGAGCAGGCCGCGAAGATGGCGAAGAAGATCACCGCCGGCGTCGAGGTGGGTTTCCTGCAGGACGTGGAGATCTGGAAACACAAGACCCGCATCGACAATCCGCTCCTTGTCGAGGAGGACGGACCCGTCTATCAGCTCCGCCGCTGGTACGAACAGTTCTACGTGGATACCGCCGATGTCACCGAGGAGATGACACAGCGGTTCGAGTACGAGATCGACACGGCGAAGGCCCTCGAGAGCTGGGGTGTGGAGATCGAGGAGAACCTGCGCATCCAGGAGGAAGCCAAGGTGAACGAGGCGCAGAGCGGGTCGTCGGAGAAGGCAGAGGTCTGAGGTCGATGACCCGGGCGGTGGATCGTGCCGAGTCCGCGGACGAGCCGCGACCTCGTACGCGGGACACCGCCCACGGTCCGGGTCACGGATGGGCGAAGGCCCCCGATTTCCACGACGATCCGACGCGCCTGGCAGCAGTCCACGCGGCCACTCGGCGGGATCGCGAGCACTACCTGCGCAGCGGTCTGACCGAGATCGAGTGCCGGACGTGTCACGCCTGCGTTCTGGTGAAGAAGACCAGCCCGTTCCAGACGAGCGTGCAGTGGAACGACGCAGCACGCGAACGATGCACCGGCCTCGAGTACGAACAGCTGCGGGCCGGCGGCGTCGACGGCAGTGGCCCGCTGTTGCCGGGCGCGATGATGCCGACCTGCCCACGGTTGTCGGCGAGCATCGACCACGGGGTGGCCGAGGGGATCATCCCGTCCGAATCGCACGAGAGCGATCCCGACGGCTACTGGTGACCGTCTGGTTCACTGGGATCACATCTCTCTCACCAGCACCAATCTCGCCAGGAACGCCAGACAGATCGTGCCACTTGCGTCACTCTGATGCTCATGGTGAGAATCCGACGCCGCGCGGCCGGTCTGCTGTGTGCCGCGAGCATCGCCATCACGGCACCCCTGTTGTCCGCGCCGCCGGCAATCGCCGACGTCGGGTCGTCCGCGCCCTCGGGGTCCTCCGACGGTAACGGGTCGACTGGATCGTCCGGGTCGGCCGACCTCTATATGCCTGTTTCCACGATCGCCGGGCTCCAGGCGCTGGCCGCGGCGTCCACACAGTCGGGCAAACCCTACAAGTGGGGCGGCACCGGCCCGAACTCCTGGGATTGTTCGGGCCTGGTGCAGTGGGCGTTCGGGACGGCGGGCATTCGCCTGCCGCGGGTGAGCCAGCAGCAGGCCAAGGTCGGGCACGCCATCCCGTTCTGGGCACTCGCGCCCGGCGACATCATGATCTTCTGGCCCGACGCCAGTCACGTCGGCATCTACGCCGGCTTCGGTCAGGTGTTCAACGCTTTCGGTCCCAACGGGGTGCCGATCGGACTGACCCCGCTCAATCAGATGCCACCGCTGAAGACGATTCGCCGGATCGGCTGAGCCCCGGGGTACGAGACGCCCGCCACCACCCACTGAGGTGCGAGGCGACGGCCGCGCCACCGACGCGCACGGAGGTGCGTGGCGCCGGCCGCGCCACCGACGCGCACCGAGGTGCGTGGCGCCGGCCGAGCCACGAAGGCCACCCGCGCACCCGACACCACATCACTCGCGCGTCAGCACCGCACCAACCATCATCGCGATCAGCACCACACCGACGATCAGGCTCCCCACGAGCCCATAACCCGGCGACATCGACGGAAGATCGTCACCAAGCGCCTCGGTGACCCGGTCGTCGAAGAGGTGGCCGGCGACGTTGCTCAGCACGATCGCGGTCCAAACCACTGCACACAGCGCGGCGACGGCGACACACCCGACGGCCCAACCGAACACCGCTCGCCGCCACCACCCGCCCACCGCCGCTACGAAGACGACGGTCCCGACAAGGAGCGTGACGAGACCCGGCCGGTCGGTGTGCGCCTCCAAGAACGCGACGTCCTCGGGTCGAGCACCGGGCACCGACACGCGGCCCAGTCCGGTGATCGATGGCCGCACGCCCTCATCCGAGGTGCCCCAGGGCACCAACGCGAAGGCCACTGTGAGCAGTCCGCCGACGAGAGTGGCCGGCCAGAGATACCGCGAGAGTCGTGCGGAGAGTTCGCCCGTCGCGGTCATTCCTCCAGACTGCCATGCGGCCAGAACGGATCGCGGCCGGTGAGGCCCGCCAATCGGTCGACGAGCCGGGCGTCGGATGGGATGTCGACGACGGGGCCGAACATGCCTTCGCGCTCGCTTTGCGGCTGCGGCGGGTAATGAAAGTCGAAGACGATCTGCAGGATGTCGTCGGGCACGGTGTACTCGGTGCCCAACGAGCGAGCGACGTCCCAACCGTGCAACACGAGTTCGGAGAGCGCCACCGTCCCCAGGATCTGTGCGGGCCCGTCAATGCCGCCGACCTGGGTCACCCCCTCCCACGCGGACGGATCGCGCCAGTTCGTGGCCAGCTCACGCAGATGCCCGGGCAATGTTTCGCGCCAGTCCGCCGTGAGCACCGAGGCCGCGGGATCGGGCGGCGAAGAGGTCAACGGCCCCAATTCTTTTCGCCCGGCCGCTGCGAACGCGCGAGTGAGCATGTCGACATGCCCGAGCATGGCACCCACGTCCAGGTCGGTACAGGGCGTGGGTCTGCCGAGCATGTCGTCGGTGATTCCCGCGCTCAGCGTCGACATCTCGTCGACCGCCGCGGCAATGGCCCCGGCGTGGGTTGTGCTCGTGGTCTCCATCGGATCCTCCTCTGCATGGCTGTACTGTGACCGACTCTGCTAGCCGCGCGAACTCATCGCGACGTACCCATCCCCCGTCCAGACCACGACCCCACCGCTCCCCCGAGAGCCGACGACCCACCTCCCCACGAGCCCACCGCTCCCCGAGAACCCACGCTCCACCGCTCCCCGAGCAAGCGACGAGCGCCCTCGATGTGCTCGCTTACTCAGGACCCGCGCAGCGAGCCCTTCGACAAGCTCAGGAACCACCCGACGCGTGTCGAAGAGTCGCGAACAGCGAATGCGCCATTCCGCCATCTCACCGATGACTTTCCGCCACGCTGATAGTCAGCAGTGGTGACCACCTGAACATCCGTGAGAGGAACAACCGTGAGTGACTACTCCGCGCCGGTGGGCGCACCGATCTGGTTCGACCTGATGAGCAGCAATCCGGACAAGGCCGCCGAGTTCTACGGGTCGCTGTTCGGCTGGGAGGCAGAGGACCCCAATCCCGACTTCGGTGGCTACCGGAACTTCGTGAAGAACGGACACCGGGTCGCGGGCATGGGACCGGTGATGGATCCGAGTGGACCGTCGGATGTGTGGTCGGTGTATCTGCACACCGAGGATCCGGACGCGACGGTGAAGTCCGTGGAAGCGGCCGGCGGCAGCATCATGGTGCCGCCGATGGACATCGGCGAGATGGGCACGATGATGGTCGCCGTCGACACCGCGGGCGCGGTCATCGGCTTCTGGAAGCCGAACACCCATGTCGGGTTCGTGGAGTGGGGCACCCACGGCACCCCGTACTGGTTCGAGTGCCAGAGCAAGGACTACGCCAAGTCGCTCGAGTTCTACAAAGCCGTCATCGGCGCGCGCATCGACGAGGTCGGCACCGGCGGTGATCCCGACGCCGTCGGACCCGACGCCTACGGCCAGATCTTCATCGGCGAGAACTCCTATTCGGGAATCATGGACGCCGCCAAGCTCTTTCCGCCCGAGGTGCCGTCGTTCTGGCAGGTGTATGTCACCGTCGACGACGTCGCCGCGACGGTCAAGCAGGCCGAGGAGTTGGGCGGCAAGGTCCTCATGGCCGGCGAGGAGACGCCGTACGGCACCCTTGCCGCGCTCACCGACCCGTTCGGTGCGGTGTTCTCACTGGGTCATCCGCCGGCCGGGATGTGAACGTTCGACACGCCAGGACATGAGGCACACCTGTGGGGCGATCACGCGTGCACAGTGCACGCGAGTGGTGCCGTGAGGTGTGGCCCGTGTCATCGACACCCTGAACTGCCACGCGACCACGGGTTACATTCGATCGTTCACGCGCCGTCGGTCAGCTCGGGCGGCGTCCACCCAGGCCACTCCGGCTCGTCGATCAATCGCCCATGTGCGAACTTGGCGACCACGCGGTAAGGACGAGCCGCGCTGCTGTTGTCGTACACGACCGCCTGATGATCGACGGTCGGCGATCTGTCGACTCCGCTCGGCAACGGCCAGTTCCGCTACGTCGTACGCGTGTTCTGCCGCCGAACCCGGCCATCGCTCCGCAGCGATCATGTCGGCGTTGACGAACCACGTTGCCATCGTGATCGTCTGGGGCCGCCCACGTTCATCGGCGAACAGGATGCGCAGATCCGCCTGCTCGGCCGCAGATTCCATGGGCAAAATGCTCATGATTCGATACACACGTTGACCAGTCCGCTTCGTCGAGACCACACTCAACCATGTTCTGCACACACTCAGGACACGACGGCTGGTCGCGATCCGGCCACCCACCACACACGTCCGGCGACCATCCGCCACCGCCGGCCATGCGCGAGCAGCAGATTCCTTCCGCGCCGAATGACCGATCCTCATCGTCAGGAGTAGTCCGATGACCACCGTTTCTCCCCCACCGGCCGGCGCCGAGGACACCCCGGCCGATACGGATGCCGTCCTGGAGCAGATCACGCGCCGTGTGCTCTGGACGTCGACGGCCATCGTGCACCATGCAAACCGGGTGCGGCCCAACCCCTCCGGGCTGAAGGTCGGCGGCCACCAGGCGTCATGCGCGTCGATGGTGACGATCATGACCGAGCTGTGGTTCTCGCAGTTGCGTGCCGGCGACCGCGTCTCGGTGAAGCCCCACGCGTCACCGGTCCTGCACGCGATCAATCATCTGCTCGGCACCCTCGACACCGAAAAGCTCACGCAGCTCAGGGAATTCGGTGGACTGCAGAGCTACCCGAGCCGCACCAAGGATCCCGACCCGGTCGACTACAGCACCGGCTCGGTCGGTATCGGCGCAACCGCGCCGATTTGGGGAGCCGTCGCCCGGCGCTACGTCAACACCGCCTTCGGCAGCGGCGGCTCGGGGCGTCAGTACTCGCTGGTCGGCGATGCCGAACTCGACGAGGGCGCCATCTGGGAAGCGGTCCTGGACAGCTCCGTGCCCGAACTCGGCGAGATCGTGTGGATCGTCGACCTCAACCGCCAGTCGCTGGACCGGGTCGTCCCGAACATCGCGGCCGGGCGCATCGAGTCGATGTTTGCCGCAGCAGGGTGGCAGGTGATCACCGTCAAGTGGGGCCGACTCCTGCAGGACCTGTTCGCCCGCCCCGGCGGCAACGCGCTCCGCGCACGCATCACCGAGATGCCCAACGCGGAGTACCAACGGCTGCTTCGCTGTTCGGCCGACGAGGTCCGCACCCGGCTGCCCGGCGACGGAGCAGGGCGCGACGAAATCGCATCGGTCATCAGCGATCTCGACGACGAGTCGCTGATCGCCGCGATCCACAACCTCGGCGGTCATGACCTCAGCGCTCTGCGCGCCGCGTTCGAGCAGATCGACGTCACCCGCCCGACAGTCATTCTCGCCTACACCATCAAGGGCTACGGCCTGCCGACGCAGGGGCATCCACAGAACCACTCCTCACTGCTGACGGTCGACCAGTTCACTGCCCTCGCCCAGCAGTTGGGTGAGGACGCGGACCACCCCTGGCGCCGGTTCGACCCGCATTCCGCCGCCGGGCGCGTGTGTACCGAGGTCGCGAAACGCCTGGAACGCGAACCGATTCCCGCTCCCCCAGCCCTGTCGGTGCCGACCGACACCGGGCGCACCCCGACATCGGTCACCACCACGCAGGCAGCGTTGGGACGGACGTTGCTCGACCTGACCCGCCAGGCACCCGAGGTCGCCCGACGCGTCATCACCGTCAGTCCGGACGTGACGTCATCGACCAACCTGGCGGGCTGGCTGAACAAGGTGGGCGTCTGGTCGCCCACCGAACGCCGCGACTGGTTCGACGACGACAGCGCCACCGTGATGCATTGGCGCGAACGACCCACCGGGCAGCACATGGAACTCGGGATCGCGGAGACCAATCTGGTCGGGCTCATCGGCGAACTCGGCGCCACCTGGAGCCGTTGGGGCCAGCCACTGTTCCCGATCGGCGTGCTCTACGACCCGTTCGTCGAGCGGGCGCTGGAGCCGTGGTCGTACGGCATCTACGCGGGCGGACAGTCGATCCTCGTCGGCACCCCTGCCGGCGTCACGCTGGCCCCGGAAGGTGGTGCGCACCAATCGATCAAGACGCCGTCGATCGGGCTCGAGCAGCCCGGGTGCGTCAGCTACGAGCCGGCGTTCGCCGTCGACGTCGAGTGGACGCTGCTGGATTGCATCGCGCACATGGGCAAGCCCGGCGGGCGGTCGGCCTACCTGCGGTTGTCCACGCGGCCCGTCGAGCAATCCCTGGCCGCCGTCCCGACCGATCCGGCTGCGCGGGAACGACGTCGGCAGCATGTCATCGCCGGCGGATATGTGTTGCGGCGGGCGCAGCACCCGCGGGCCACCATCGTGGCGGTCGGCGCCATGGTCACCGAGGCCGTGCACGCGGCAGAACGTCTGGGGCAGATCGGAATCGACGCCGACGTGGTGGTTGTCACCAGTCCCGGCCTGCTGTTCGAGGCGCTGCAGGCCCGCAACGGGCAGGGTGATGCGGCGTCGTGGATCCTCGATCAGATCTTCCCCGCCGACCGCGCTGTCCCGATGGTCAGTGTCCTCGACGGCCACCCGCACACGCTGTCGTTCCTCGCGACCATCAATCGCGTTCGATCAAAGGCGTTGGGCGTGAGCA
Source organism: Gordonia sp. NPDC003424 (assembly GCF_053588655.1). Taxonomy (NCBI): domain Bacteria; kingdom Bacillati; phylum Actinomycetota; class Actinomycetes; order Mycobacteriales; family Gordoniaceae; genus Gordonia; species Gordonia sp. NPDC003424. The sequence goes on along the minus strand of NZ_JBSFQJ010000025.1, from coordinate 26,528 downwards.
CCTTCGGGCAGTCGGGTTCACTCGAGGACGTCTACCGCCATCACGGTATCGACGACGACCACATCATCCGGGCGGTGCTGGATTTGATGGGGTGAGACACCCTGGCTGTCCGACCCCCGTCAGTCCCGTGCCTGGCGCCCATCGAGAACCAACAGCGCGACATGCAACGATGTCATCGACTCCCCATCGGCGAGATCGACGCCGAGGATCTCCTCGATGCGTGCCAGTTTGGCGTACAGCGACGGGCGACTCATGTGCAATCGGCCGGCAAGTGCGGACTTGTTTCCGGCAAGCTGTAGGTAACCACGGAGTATGTCGGTCAGATTCCCCCCGTGTTCGATGTCGTCGAGCAGGAGGGCGCGCAGTTCGGACTCGGCGAACCGGGTGACACGCGGGTCGTCACGCATGAGAGAGAGCAAGCCGCGGATCCGGATGTCCGAGACGCGAAAGGCGACTCGGTCCGCCGGCGGCATCGCAGCCGCGACGTCGGCGACATGCGACGCGCCCGGCAAGGCCTGAATCGCCGGGATCAATTGGCGGGCCACAGTTCCGACGCCGAGGACCGCACCGCTGTCGCCCGTCGTGCGTTCGATGTCGCGACGAAATGCCCTGGCCAGAACCTCGAGGACCTGGTCACGAGATCGTGCTCGACTCGTGTTGAGTGCGAGGATGATTCGCACTTCGCCGTCGTCGCGGACCGAGGAGATGCCGGTGTGGCCCGCCGCGCCGACCGCGCGCACCACGACGTCGAGCAATTGTGTGGTGTGACGCTGCGCGCCGACGGGATCGGCCTGGATGGTCCAACCCGGAATCCGCAGGGACACCGGGACATACTCCGTCGCCGAGCGTAAGCCGAGCGCGGAGGCCCGCGCGACGACCTCGTCCTCCTGTCGGAGTCGTTCGGTGAGGACGTCGTCGATGAGACCGGAGTGTGCCTGACGTTCGAGATCCAGGCGACCACGTTCGGCCATTCGATGCATGACCAACGCCTGCGCTGCGCGCTCGAGGACCATCGTCGTGCGCGTCCCGTCGGCAGGCGGGTCAAGCGCGATGAGCCGCGCCCAGTGGTCATCGGCCTGGCCGACCGGAACGACGGCCCAACTCTCGCGGTGCGCGTCGTTCGCCGACGACTGCAGTCTCGACCGCCGCTCCCAGTCGCGCAGCATGACCGACGGTTGTGCGCCCGCGGTGGCGACGGCCTGGTGGGTGAGGTTCTCCAACACCACCGGCGTGCCGAGAAGGTCGACGACACTGTTCGTGATCTCGGTCGGCGCCGCGCGGCGGATCGTCAACTCGGTGAATACCTCATGGGTTTTCCTGGCGAACTCGACCTCGTCGTACTGCTCTGCGACGAGTGACCGGTGTACCTCCTCGGTGACCTCGACGAATCTGATCACCCGCCGCAGCACCACCAGCGCCAGACCCACCTCTCGGGCAACCGCCGCGATCTGCGTCAACCGCTCCGGCTCGGCATCGGCCACTTCGGCCACCACCGCCACCGCGCCGGCCTGCGCCATTCCGGACAGATACGCCTTCGGCGATCTGCGCAGTGCCTCGCCAGTGGTCAGGACGAGCTCACCGCCCCGCAGCAGGCTCGACAGATCTGCGACATCGCTGACGTGGACCCACCGGACTTCGTGATCGAACCCCTGATCGCAAAGGGTCTCCGGCTCTCCCGCCTGGATCACCGGCAGGCCGATGATCTGGGCGACAGTCAGCGACATGAGACAAAGTGTACCGATGGAAGACGATGTCGTTACACATCGTAGGTGCTCGGTGGACGCCCGCGCGGTGAGAATTGGGTCATCGCGGCAACGGCGCCGCTGCACATCCGCATCCGGATCGACGATCCAGACCATGACCCGAGGAGTTCTCATGACCCAGACCATCCAGCATTGGTGCGACGGCAAGCTGTTCGCCGGCGATTCGTCGAACACCGCCCCGGTGACCAACCCGGCCACCGGCGCTGTGACCGGCCAGGTCGCGTTGGCCTCGGTCGCCGACGCCCGCACGGTCATCGACTCCGCGGCCGACACGTTTGCCGAGTGGCGCGACACCTCGCTGGCCAAGCGCACCGCCGTCCTGTTCAAGTTCCGTGAGTTGCTCAACGAGCGCAAGGGTGAGCTTGCCGCGATCATCACCAGCGAGCACGGGAAGGTCCTCTCCGATGCTCTCGGCGAGATCTCCCGCGGCCAGGAGGTCGTCGAGTTCGCCTGCGGCATCCCGCACCTGCTGAAGGGTGGCTACACCGAGAACGCCTCGACCAACATCGACGTGCATTCGGTGTCCCAGCCGCTGGGTCCCGTCGGCATCATCAGCCCGTTCAACTTCCCCGCCATGGTCCCGATGTGGTTCTTCCCGGTCGCCATCGCCGCCGGCAACACCGTGGTTGTCAAGCCTTCGGAGAAAGACCCCAGCGCGTCGATCTGGCTGGCCGAACTGTGGAAGGAAGCCGGTCTGCCCGACGGCGTCTTCAACGTCCTGCAGGGCGACAAGGTCGCCGTCGACGAGTTGCTGACCAACCCGAAGATCAAGGCCATCAGCTTCGTCGGGTCCACCCCCATCGCCCAGTACGTGTATTCGACCGGCACCGCCGCCGGCAAGCGTGTGCAGGCGCTCGGTGGCGCCAAGAACCACGCCATCATCCTGCCCGACGCCGACCTGGATCTGGCTGCCGACGCCATGGTCAACGCCGGCTTCGGCTCGGCCGGTGAGCGTTGCATGGCCATCTCGGTCGCGGTCGCGGTCGGTGACATCGCCGACGAACTCGTCGCTAAGATCGCCGAACGTGCCACCACCATCAAGACCGGCGACGGCACCCGCAACACCGACATGGGTCCTCTGGTCACCAAGGCGCACCGCGACAAGGTCGCCTCCTACGTCGACGCCGGCGAAAAGGCCGGAGCCACCGTCGTTCTCGACGGTCGAAATGTGCAGGTCGATGGCGGGGCCGGGGCGAGCGAAGCGACGGGGGATTACACCGACGGATTCTGGCTGGGCCCGACCCTGTTCGACAATGTCACCACCGACATGACCATCTACACCGACGAGATCTTCGGCCCAGTGCTCAGCGTGGTCCGCGTCGACTCGTATGACGAAGCCCTGGAACTGATCAACTCGAACCAGTACGGCAACGGCACCGCCATCTTCACCAACGACGGTGGCGCGGCACGGCGTTTCCAGAACGAGGTCGAGGTCGGCATGGTCGGCATCAACGTGCCGATCCCGGTCCCGATGGCCTACTACAGCTTCGGCGGCTGGAAGGCATCGCTGTTCGGCGACTCGCATGCCCACGGCACCGAAGGCATCCACTTCTTCACCCGCACCAAGGCGATCACCACCCGCTGGCTCGACCCCAGCCATGGCGGACTGAACCTGGGTTTCCCGCAGAACGCCTGAGCCCCTGAGACAACGCCTCCCCCGCTGATCGAGCAGGCAACCTCGGGCCGCCGCGGGCGGCCGGCGTGGGCTTGGGAAGCGTCATCCTTCCGCTGGTCGAGTAAGGCACCGAGCGCAGCGAGGCGCCGCATCGAGACCGCTCGGACAGGTGATCTCGATGCGCGGGCTCGCAAGCTCGCTCGCTTACTCGATCAGCGACAGTGGGGCGACTCTTCTAATCAGCGAGGAGCTTGTGGCCCTTCGACGCGCTCGCAAGCTCGGAGCCTTACTCGATCAGCGGGTAGGCGACCCCCCGACACTCACCATCTCCAAGGAACGAACACCATCATGACCATCGAAGCCACCATCCCCGTCGCACCGGACCTGGATCTCGCTGCGGCGCAACGGGCCTACGAGCTCGACCGCAAGCATGTCTTCCACTCGTGGTCGGCGCAGGCGAAGATCAACCCGATGACCATCACCGCCACCGACGGCTGTTACGTCTGGGACGGTGAGGGCAACCGCCTGCTCGACTTCTCCTCGCAACTGGTGAACACCAACATCGGGCACCAACACCCCAAGGTGATCGAGGCCATCGCCGAGCAGGCCGCGAAGCTGTGCACCATTGCGCCGCAACACGTCAACGACGCACGCTCGGAAGCAGCCCGGCTCATCGCCGAACGCACCCCGGGTGACCTGAACAAGATCTTCTTCACGAACGGTGGTGCCGACGCCAACGAGCATGCCGTGCGGATGGCCCGCCTGCACACCGGCCGCCGAAAGGTGCTCTCGCGCTACCGCTCCTACCACGGTGGCACCGACCTCGCGATCAACCTGACCGGCGACCCGCGTCGCTGGCCCAACGACAACGGCGACTCGGGCGTCGTCCACTTCTTCGGCCCGTTCCTCTACCGGTCACGCTTCCATGCCACCACCGAGGCCGAGGAATGCGCCCGCGCCCTCGAGCACCTCGACGAGCTGATCCGGATGGAAGGTCCGAACCAGATCGCCGCGATCATCCTCGAATCCATCCCCGGTACCGCCGGCATCATGATCCCGCCGCCCGGATATCTCAAGGGCGTCCGGGAGATCTGCGACCGCTACGGCATCGTGTTCATCGCCGACGAGGTGATGGCCGGTTTCGGCCGCTCCGGCAAGTGGTTCGCGATCGAGCACGCCGAAGGCGTTGTCCCGGATCTGCTGACCTTCGCCAAGGGTGTCAATTCCGGATATGTGCCCCTCGGTGGTGTGGCCATCAACAACGCGATCTCCGCCACCTTCGACGAGCGTCCCTACCCCGGTGGTCTCACCTACTCCGGTCATCCGCTGGCCACCGCGGCCGCCGTGGCCACCATCAACGCCATGGCGGATGAGCAGATCGTCGAGAACGCCGAGCGGATCGGCCGAGAGATCCTCGGCCCCGGTCTCGCTGAACTCGCCGCACGCCACCCCAGTGTCGGCGAGGTCCGCGGTGCGGGCGTCTTCTGGGCGATCGAACTCGTCGCCGACCGCACCACCCGCGAGCCGCTGGCGCCGTACGGCGGAACCAGCGACGCGATGAACGCCGTTCTCGCCGAGTGCAAGTCACGTGGTCTGCTGCCGTTCGCCAACTTCAACCGCATCCACGTGGTGCCGCCGTGCATCGTCACCGACGAGCAGGCCCGCGAGGGCCTGGCGATCATCGACGCGGCCCTCGACGTCGCCGACGCCGCGCTCTGACCCCAACCACTGCGGGGTGCGTCGAGTCATCGACGCACCCCGCAGTCATCTGCATTCCGCCCAACTCACGGAGTCTCCGTTGCCCACATCCGTTCTCCCCCAGGCCGAAAAGCTCGTCGCGCTGCCCGGCGGGTACGTCGTCGAGCCGGCCGCCGACATCACCCCCGTCGACACCCGCTTCCTCGACGAACTCGTCGAAGGTCGCGTCGAGATCGAGGTGCTCGAGCTGGCGACGACGCGCGACGAGTTCGGCCTGCGCGTCTACGTCGGAGGCGGCGAACTCGCGCTGGGCGACATCCTTCCGGTCGTGCACAGCTTCGGACTCGACGTCCTCGACGAGCACCCCCTGGCGCTGCGCCGTGCCGACGGATTACGTTGCCTCGTCTACGATTTCCGGTTGCGCCCGTCGGGCCGCCTGCAACGTCATCTCGAGTCCGGGCCCGCCGACGACGTGTGGCGGTCGCGTTTCGTCGCTGCTTTCCATGCCGCACGTGAAGCGCGTCTCGAACTCGACGACCTCAACGCTCTGGTCATCGTCTGCGGCATGCACTGGCACGAAGTAGTCCTGCTCCGGGCCTACGTTCATTACCTGCGGCAGATCAACTTTGGACATACGAGCGGCCGGATCGCCGGTGCTCTGATCGATCATCCGGTCATCACCGAAACTCTTTTCGCCATCTTCGAGGCACGGTTCTCCCCCGCCGCGCCTCCGACACCCGACACCGACATCGACGCACTCCTGCATGACGTCGACGACCTCGATGCCGATCGGATTCTCCGCACGATCAACGGACTCATCGACGCGACGACCCGCACCTCGTACTACCGCAATGCCGATCACGGCTACGTGGCGCTCAAGCTTGCGCCGCGGCGGATCGCCCACATCCCGCAGCCGGCACCGCTGATCGAAACCTTCGTCTACTCGAACACTTTCGAGGGAACACATCTGCGGTTCGCGCTGGTCGCCCGCGGTGGGCTGCGCTGGTCGGATCGAGAGGATTTCCGCACCGAGATCCTCGGGCTGGTCAAGGCGCAAGCGGTGAAGAACGCGGTGATCATACCGGCCGGCGCCAAGGGTGGTTTCGTCGTAAAGCCTGCCGCCGCCATCGTCTACGGCGGCGACGCGGGTGTGGCGTGCTATCGGTCGTTCATCGCCGCGCTGCTCGACATCACCGACAACGTGGGTGGCGACGGACAGATTGCCCGACCAACCGACGTACGTCCGCATGACGACGCCGACCCCTATCTCGTCGTCGCTGCCGACAAGGGCACCGCGAGATTCTCCGATAGCGCCAATGATGTCGCGGCGCAATATGATTTCTGGCTGGGTGACGCATTCGCCTCGGGTGGTTCCCGCGGTTACGACCACAAGGCGATGGGCATCACCGCCCGTGGCGCGTGGGAGAGCGTGCGCCGTCACTTCGCCGAGCTCGGCGTGGACGTCGATGTCGACCCGATCAGCGTCGCCGGGATCGGCGACATGAGCGGCGACGTGTTCGGCAACGGCATGCTGTCGAGCCCCGCCATCCGTCTCGTCGCGGCCTTCGACCATCGCCACATCTTTGTCGATCCCGATCCCGATGCTGCGCAAGGTTTCGCCGAGCGCACGCGAATGTTCGCACTGGAACGGTCCTCCTGGGCCGACTACGACGAAGCAGCGATCAGCGCGGGCGGCGGCGTCTGGCGGCGTGATGCCAAATCGATCCCGGTGAGCGCCCCGATGGCGCGGGCACTGGGTCTGGCGAGTCGCGCAGCACTGACCCCTGACGAACTGATCGCACGAATCCTCACCGCCCCCGTCGATCTGCTCTGGAACGGCGGAATCGGTACCTATATCAAGGCATCCGACGAGTCGCACGTTCAGGTCGGCGACAAGACCAACGACCGCATACGCGTCGACGCAACCGAGGTCCGGGCACGGGTGATCGGCGAGGGCGGCAACCTCGGTCTGACCGCGGGCGGGCGAATCGAATTCGCGCTCGCCGGTGGACGCGTCAACACCGACGCCATCGACAACTCCGCCGGCGTCGACTGCTCCGATCACGAGGTGAACATCAAGATCCTGCTGGGGTCGCTGGTTCGGGACCGCGAGATCAGCAGCACCGAACGCGATGTTCTCTTGGTCGACATGACCGATGCGGTCGCCGATTCTGTGCTGGCCGATAACATCTCGCAGAATCGACTGCTCGGCGTCGCACGTCATACTGCCGCGACGCGCCTCGACACCCACGTGCGACTCATCGAGACCCTCGAGACCGAATACGGACTTGATCGCCGCCTGGAAACGTTGCCCGACAACGACGAGATCGCCCGACGGCGCCACAATCAGGCAGGTCTGACCTCGCCGGAACTCGCGACCCTCGCCGCCCACGTCAAGCTCGCCTACAAGGCGCAGATCGAGCAAAGCTCGCTGCCCGATTCATCGGCGATGGAATCCGAACTGCACCAGTACTTTCCGGCGGTTGTCCGGGATCGCTTCGCGACTGCGGCGCAGCAGCATCGGCTGCGGCGGGAGATCATCACCAACGAGTTGGTCAACGAGATGGTCGACAACGCCGGCATCACCTACGCGTTGCGCCTGGGCGAGGAAACCGGGGCCGACGTCGTCGATGCGACCAAGGCATACAAGATCGCCGTCGAGGTCTTCGACCTGACCGGCCTGTGGCGCGCCATCCGTGACGAGCGACTCGATCCCGCGATCGAGTACGACCTGATCGTCGAATCGCGGCGACTCGTCGACCGCGCCGCCCGATGGTTCCTCACCCACCGTCCCCAACCGTTGGCCGTCGGCGCAGAGATCGCCCGATTCGCCACCGCCGTAAAGTCATTGACACCGCTCGTCGGCGCTGTGCTGCGCGGCTCCGAGGCGGCCGCAGCCAACCACGCCGCGCAGGTATGGCAGGACCGCGGCGTGCCGGCGACGCTCGCGACGCAGGTGAGCGAACTCCTGTACTGGTACTCCGCCCTCGACATCATCGACGTCGCAGAGCAGACCGGCTGCGCACCAGCCGACGTCGCCGAGGTCTACTTCACGCTCTCCGAACGACTCTCGGTCGACGAGTTCCTCCTCGCGATCTCCGCACTGCCGAAGAACTCGCGGTGGCCTACGATGGCCCGTCTGAGTTTGCGGGACGACCTCTACGGCGCGCTGCGGGCCATCACCCGAACCGTGGTCACCGCCGGCGCGGGCGAGTTGGCTGCGGCGACAGCGATCGCCGAGTGGGAACAAGACCACGCAGCACGTCTCTCCCGGGTGCGGCCGATCCTGAACGGCCTGCGTGACTGCGACCTCGACATCACCACCCTGGCCGTGGCCGTCCGACAACTGCGTGGCCTCGTCCGATAAGCGTCACTCCCGCATCGTCCCCGCCGGGGACTGGGCCGGACGGTCGGCGACGACCTGTGCCATGGCATCGCGCAGCGCCCGCACCGCGGGATGTCCGGCGCGGCCCGCGCGGACGGCGGTGTAGAGCGTGCGATGCGGGTCGCCGGGCAGTCGGGCGAGTTGGGTGCCATGCAAATGGTCGGCGGCGATGAGGCCCGGGATGAAGGCGACTGCATGGCCGGTCCGCACCAGGTGCGCATGCAGCAGGGGATCCGGGCCCTCGTAGCGGACCTGGGGTTCGAAGCCCGCGGCCCGGCAGACCGCGCGAGCCCAATCGCCGCTGGCCGTGCCGGGCGGGTCCAGCGCCCATGGCGCCGAATCGAGCTCGGCCAGTCGGTGCGGCGGACCGCTCATGGGACCTCGCGACGGAACAGCGAGCAGCAGCGGGTCGGTGACCAGGTCGCTTCGATCGGTCCCGTCACGGACCGGGTCGGGGAAACCGGGGAACTCCTCACCGAGGATCACATCGAACTGAGCCGACAACAGTCCACTGAAGGCTGGCTCAACCTCACGCATGGTGATCTCGAGCTGCAGGGCCGGATGGGTCTGCGCCAAGAGTGTGACCACCGAGGGCGCGATCTCCACGACGACGGTGAGGATCGAGGCCAGGCGCAGGGTGCCGCGCACCGCAGGTTGCGCGGCCGCGAGTTCGGCTTCGGCCTGCTCGAGTTGCGCGAGCACGATCTCGGTGTGCGCGACGAGCGTGCGTGCCTCGTCGGTTAGCCGGACTCCACGTCCGATGTGTTCGAGGAGTGTCACACCGGTCTCGCGCTCGAGCATCGAAAGCTGCTGAGAGATCGCCGACGGCGTGTACGAGAGTGCCTGTGCCACCTGCGCCAGCGTCCCCCGCAGATGGAGTTCACGCAGAATGCGCAGGCGCGTGACGTTGAGCATCGACCCACCTCCGATTGATTAGTTGAACTGAACATACATGGGAAGAAACATTCACTGGACTGATGACTCACGTTCTCGGATCCTGAATGGATGATCGTGACCTCACAGGACAGTCGCGGGTCCGGCACCGGCGCGCTGCTGGTGCTGGGCTCCTGCTTGTCCCTGCAATTCGGTGCCGCGCTGGCGATCCGACTGTTCCCGTCGCTCGGAGTGTGGGGGGTGACGACTTTGCGCCTCGGGATGGCAGCGGCCATTCTGATGGCCGCGAGCCGGCCCGACGTCGTTCGATGGAGTCGCTCGCAATGGCAATCAGTGGCCGTCTTCGGGATCATCATGGTCGGCATGAACGGGTCGTTCTACCTTGCCATCGAACGTATTCCGCTCAGCGCGGCCGTGGCCATCGAGTTCGTCGGGCCGCTGCTGTTGTCGGCGGTGCTGTCACGACGGGCGATCGATCTCGCCTGGGTGTTGCTGGCGATGCTCGGAATCGGGTTGCTCGGTATCGAAAGTGTCACGCAGACAGAGTCATTGGACCCGCTGGGGGTGCTGTTCGCGGTGATCGCCGGAGCGTTCTGGGCCCTCTACATCGTGTCGAGCGCCCACGTCGGGCAACGCGTGCCCGGCACCGGTGGCCTCGCCATCGCCCTGGCGATCGCCACCGTCGTCGTCGCACCACTCGGGATGTCCGGGGTCACCGTCGCAGTCGACCATCCGGCCCTGCTGTTGCCCGCCCTCGGCGTCGCGCTGCTGTGCTCGGCCATCCCCTACACCCTGGAACTCGCGGCGCTACGCCGACTTCCCCGCAGCGTCTTCGGCATCCTGCTCAGCCTCGAACCGATCATCGCGGTCCTCTCCGGCTGGCTGTTCCTCGGTCAGACAGCCGGCCCGGTGCGCCTGACGGCGATCGCGTTGGTCATCGCGGCCAGCATCGGGACGATCGTGACTGCACCGGCAGGGGTCCAGGACAACCGAACCACGAGGTCAGCGCAGTCTGCACCGGTCTGACGACAGCGCGCACAGCGAGCTCGATGATCAGGCCGATGCAGGACGAACGAAACGCCCAGGTCCCCACCATGTTCCCAGTTTGCATCGTGGGAGCATGGTTGGAACCTGGGCGTCGATGATCATCCGTCGGTCGGCGCTCTCACACCCCCGCGTTTGCGTCCTGCTTCTTCTTCAACTCCAGTGCGATGTCGATGAGCTGATCTTCCTGCCCACCAACGAGTTTCCGATTCCCGGCTTCGATCAGGATGTCCGCCGCCGACACACCGTAGCGTTCGGCGTGGCCTTCGGCGTGCTTGAGGAAACTCGAGTAGCAACCCGCGTAGCCCATCATCATCGACGGCCGGTCCACCAGACATTCCGACGGCATGACCGGACGCACCACATCCTGTGCGGCGTCGGCGATCTTCATGAAGTCGACGCCGGTGGTGATGCCCAGCTTGTCGCAGACGCCGACGAACGCCTCGGTGGGCGTATTGCCCGCGCCGGCACCGAAACGGCGGATCGACCCGTCGATCTGCTGGGCGCCCGCGCGGATCGCATTGATCGAATTGGCAACGGCGATATCGAGATTCTCGTGACCGTGGAAGCCGACCATGGCGTCGTCGCCGAGTTCGGCGACCAACGCCTGCACGCGCACGGTCACGTCCTCGAGCACCAACGCACCCGCCGAATCCACCACGTACACACACTGACACCCGGCATCGGCCATGATCCGCGCCTGCTCGGCGAGCTTTTCCGGCGGCTGCGAATGACTCATCATCAGGAAGCCGACCGTCTCGAGCCCCAGATCGCGGGCCAGCCCGAAGTGCTGGATGGAGACGTCGGCCTCGGTGCAGTGCGTCGCGATGCGACAGATCTGCCCGCCGTTGTCCTGTGCCGCACGGATGTCGTCTTTGGTGCCGAGTCCGGGCAGCATCAGGAACGCGATTTTGGCGCGCTTCGCAGTTTCGGCAGCAGCCTTGATCAGTTGCTGCTCCGGCGTTTTGGAGAACCCGTAGTTGAACGACGACCCGCCCAGACCATCACCGTGGGTGACCTCGATGACGGGCACCCCGGCGCCGTCGAGAGCACCGACGATCGCCCGCACGTCCTCCTCCGTGAACTGGTGACGCTTGTGGTGCGAACCGTCGCGCAACGACGAGTCGGTGATCCGGATATCCAACGCGTCCGAGTACTTTCGGGCATTTGCCATCAGATCACTGGTCATGCCGACACTCCCAACTTCTGCTTGGCGATCTCCTCGCCGACCTTGGTGGCCGCCGCGGTCATGATGTCCAGATTCCCGGCATACGGTGGCAGGAAATCGCCGGCACCCTCGACCTCCACGAAGATCGACACCCGCGCGTACCCACCATTGATCACACTCGGCGGATCGAACTGCGGATCCTGCAGCAACCGATACCCCGGCACATACTGCTGGATCTCCTTCTCCCGCTTGCGGATCGACTCGGCGATCGCATCGGTGTCCGCATCGTCGGGGATCGCGCAGAAGATGGTGTCGCGCATGATCATCGGCGGATCGGCCGGATTCAGTATGATGATCGCCTTGCCGCGAGCCGCGCCGCCGATCGTCTCGATCCCCTTCGACGTCGTCCGCGTGAACTCGTCGATATTCGCGCGCGTGCCGGGACCGGCCGACACCGACGCGACCGACGCGACGATCTCCGCGTACGGCACCGGCACCACCGAGCTCACCGCATGCACCATCGGGATGGTCGCCTGCCCACCACAGGTGATCATGTTGGTGTTCGGCGCATCCAGATGCTCGCGCAGATTCGCCGGCGGCACCACGGCCGGCCCGACGGCCGCCGGAGTCAGATCCACGGCGGTGATCCCGGCGGCCTCGTAGCGCGGCGCATACTCGCGATGCACATACGCCGAGGTCGCCTCGAAGATGAGATCCGGTTTGTCCGACGACCCCAGCAGTTCGTCGGCTCCCCCGCTCATGGTGATCAGCCCACGATCGGCGGCCCGCTTCATGCCCTCGGAATCGGCGTCGATCCCCACCATCCACCGGGGCTCGATCACCTCAGAACGTTCCAGCTTGTACATCAGATCGGTGCCGATATTGCCCGACCCGATGATCGCTGCGGTCAGCTTGGCTGCCACGTGCGCCTCCTAGTTATTGGTTCTCTCAAAGTTGCCCCGCCCGCTGAGCTGCTTACGCCGGCTGAGCTTGTCGAAGCCCCCCGGCTGCGGCTGAGCTCGTCGAAGCCCCGCCTCCCGCCGGCTGAGCCTGTCGAAGCCCCGCCTCCCGCCGGCTGAGCCTGTCGAAGCCCCGCCTCCCGCCGGCTGAGCCTGTCGAAGCCCCGCCTCCCGCCGGGCTGAGCCTGTCGAAGCCCCCGCCCGCTGAGCCGTCGAAGTGCTAGACGAAGTCAAGCGTCACGCTGCCCAGGCCCACGAACTCGGCCACGAAATGATCCCCCGCCTCGATATCGAAGGCCCGGGTCGCGGTGCCCGGCAGGATAAGATCCCCCTTACGCAGACGAACCCCGAAGCTGTCCACCTTGTTCGCCAGCCAGGACACGGCATTCAACGGATGACCCAGCACCGCAGACGAATTCCCCTTCGCCACGACCTCACCGTTACGGTGCAGCACCGCATCGATGTCACCGGTGTCGATCTCGCTGATCGGAACCCGCTGCTCACCGAGGATCCATCCGCACGACGACGCGTTGTCGGCGATGGTGTCGCACAGGGTGATCTTCCAATCCTTGATCCGTGAGTCGATCAACTCGATCGACGGCACCACCCACTCGACCGCGTCGATGACGTCCTCGTTGGTGCAGCCCTCCCCCGGCAGGTCCTTGCCCAGGATGAACCCGACCTCCACCTCGACCCGCGGATAGCACAGCGCCGACCGGTCGATGGGTGTGCTCTCGAAGTACTGCATCACGTCGAGCAGATGCCCGTAGTCGGGCTCGTCGACGTTCATCATCTTCTGCATCGCCTCGGATGCCAGGCCCACTTTGTGGCCGGCCACCTTTGCGCCCGCATCCAAACGCTTACGGATGTTGATCAACTGGATCTCATAGGCATCGACGACATCGAGCTCCGGATACGTGTCGGTCGGCCGGTCAATTGCCAGCGCGGTCTGCTCCGCGGTCCACAGATCGGCCGCGATCTGCTCACGTAGTGCCTGGTCAACCGCCATAGCGCCTCCAGCCTCGGAATAGGAACGTGTTCTAGTTTAGGGCATGGCCGGTGTTTTGGACATGGCGGCGCCGCCCTGATTCTTCCGGTGAGCGTAGAGGCGCGTCGTCGACGTTTCGAGAGCAGTTCCCACCCAGCGGCACAATGAGGTTCCCGGTCTCACTGAGGCGAGATCTCGTCCACCAGCCCCCACCCCAACGCCTTCTGCGCGTTCAGCGGAACGCCGGTGACAAACAGATGCAGCGCACGCCACCGGCCGATGCGTCGCGGAACGCTCACGGTGCCACCGGCACCGGGGATTAACCCCATCGACACCTCGGGCAGCCGGATCACCGTATCCGGCGCGGCGACCACCCGAGCCGCGAACGCGGGGATCTCGATGCCCGCACCGACGGAGTGACCGTGTAGCCGTACCTCCATCCGATCGGCGAGCCGCCCCATCAGTCGTGCCGCTCCGCCGCGGGTGCGGATGAAGTGCGCGGTGACCGAGTCGGGCATGCGTCCGAATTCGTCGAGATCGCCTCCCGCACAGAATGATGGACCGGCACCGTCGAGCACAACCCGTCGAATCGAGTTGTCCAGCATCGGGACCCGCAGGGCGTCGACCAACGCATCACGGATCTCGGCGCTGTAGGCGTTGCGTCGTGTGGGGCGGTTCAACGTGATTCGCAGGGTGTCGTCGTCGCGCGTGATGAGCACGGGTTCGTCGGGAAACTCTCGGACACGCGACACTCCCGACGTCGCCCGGCGTTCCTCGAGCCAGCGCCGGTACTCATCACCGCCCTGCAGGGTGGAGTAGCCGAAGGATTCGACGTCGACCCCAGCCGGGATCGACAGCGACTCCGACGCACGAACCACCTGTGCAGCAACCAGAGTCGCTTGCGGCAGACGATCGGCCACACCGGCGAAGTCATCGACCGCCGCGTCGACGTCGGCGACCCCGACAAGACTGCGATGCGCCGGTGAATCGTCGGCGACATACGTGAGATCCAGAACCTCGGTCAACGGGTGCAGCGCTGCGGTGACCGGCCGACGCGACCGACCGACAAGAACCCGGTCCAGATATGCGACCCGATCGGTCGCCCGCTGCACCGACCCGGGACCGGCGTCGTCGAGATCCACGATCACCACCGGCTCGACCAGCTCGGCGCCCGGACCGAGCAGCGGCGACACCGCCGGGCTCTCGGCAAGCTCCGCGACGGTAATGACCGGGTACGACGTCGTCATCTGATCATCCTGTCAAACGATCCGCGGTCGGTAGGATCAGATCGTGCCGAAGGTTTCCCCCGGCAACCGCATCCGGGATTGGGCCGAGAGCGGTGTCGTCCCGCTCACCGGGCGCCCCGGCGGGCCACCGGTCGTACCCCAAGGTCACGCGGCGACCACCGCCCGCCGGCTGTCGGCATGGATTGCCGAGGCCAGCAACGGAACCGTGGCCCTCGACGGCGCCCAACTACTGGCCGAGCGAGCCGCATTCACCGGGCATCGGCGATCCGGTGATCGGTCGGTAGGCGGATCGTGCCGGCTGCTGCCCACCGCGGATGGATGGGCGGCGGTGTCGTGTGCCCGTCCCGACGATCCGTCGTTGCTGGGCGCCATGATCGAGTCGGAGGTCGACGACGATCCGTGGCCGGCCGTCGCCGCGTGGCTCGCCCGGCATCCCGGGGCAGATCTCACCGAACGCGCCGAATTGCTCGGTGTCGCAGCGGGGGTGGTCGGTGAGGCTGCAAACGAATGGACCCGGACCCCTGCCCTCGACGGCCGGCGACCTCGCTCGATGACCGGGTTGGTGGTCGTCGACTTCAGTGCACTGTGGGCGGGACCGCTGTGCGCCCACCTCCTCGGCCTGGCCGGCGCCCGGGTGATCAAGGTCGAAACACCCACCCGCCCCGACGGCGCCCGCCGCGGCAACCCCGACTTCTATCGGCTGCTGCACGCCGGACACGAATCCGTGGTGCTCGACCCGACCCTGGCCGACGACCAACACGCTCTGGCGGCACTGGTATCAACGGCAGACATCGTCATCGAAGCATCCCGGCCCCGCGCGCTACGCGGATTCGGCTTGGATACAGACGAATTCGTCGCGGCAGGCGCGACCTGGGTGTCGATCACCGCACGCGGACGGGACTCGCAGCGCATCGGATTCGGCGACGACGTCGCCGCCTGCGCCGGACTGGTGGCTACCGACCAGTCCGGCCCTATGTTCGTCGGCGACGCCATCGCCGATCCTCTCACCGGACTGACGGCAGCAGCGTTGGCGATGTCGGACACCAACGACACCGGCGTGCTCTGGGATGTGTCGATGGCCGCCGTCGTCGCCGAGACACTCGCCGGCGACGACTCCCGCAGCGGCACCATCATGGATATCCGTCTCACCCCACCCACCCCGCGAACGGCCCATGGCACGGCCCCCGATTCCGGATATGACACCGATACGGTGCTGCGTGAGTTGGGTATTCGACGATGACCGATCTTCTGCTGCGGAATGTCGAGGAGTCCGGTGTCCTCTGCGATGTCGCGATCGCAGAAGGTCGGATCGCCGAGATCGCCGAGAGCATCGCTGCGCGCGACCACGACGTGATCGACGGAAATGGCGGCGCCCTGCTCCCCGGACTGCACGACCATCACCTGCACCTCCATGCGACCGCAGCCGCGATGGCGTCGGTGCAGTGCGGGCCACCCGCGGTGACCTCGGTCGACGACTTGGCGAGTGCTTTGCGAAATGCGCAGGGCCACGACTGGATTCGCGGGGTCGGCTACGTCGAGACGGTCGCCGGCCTCCTGGACTCCGCCGCCCTGGATCGCCTCGAGTCCACCCGTTCGGTCCGTATCCAACACCGCAGCGGCGCCGTGTGGTTCCTCAACTCCGCGGCCGCGGCAGCCGTCGGACTCGCACACGCGGACCATCCGGGCGTCGAACGCGACGACCGCGGTCACCCCTCCGGCAGGGTGTGGCGTGCGGACGCGTGGCTGCGAGAACGGCTGCCGGACAACGGTCCGCCGTCGCTCGACATGGTTACCGCGGAACTGACGCGATTCGGGATCACCGGCGTCACCGACGCCACCCCGGACCTCGCTCCCGACACCCAGGCCGCCCTCGTCGCGGCACACCGATCCGGAGAGCTGCCCCAACGTCTGCACCTGCTCGGGGTCTCGGTCGGCCAGGAGATCAACGACGCGACGATCACCACCGGCCCCTACAAGATCGTCATCGCCGATTCGGATCTGCCACAACTCGATTCATTGGTCGACACGATCCGCCGCGCCCACGCCCACGGCCGTCCCGTCGCCGTGCATTGCGTCAGCCGGGTGGCGCTGGTCTTGCTGCTGGCGGCGTTCGACGACGCCGGCACCATCGCCGGTGACCGGATCGAGCACGGGGCGGTGATCCCCGACGAGCTCATCGCCGAGCTCGCGCACCGCCACCTGATGGTCGTGACGCAACCCGGATTCATCGCCGACCGCGGCGACGACTACCTCGATCGTGTCGATGCCGAGGACCTCCCCCACCTGTACCGGTGCCGGTCTCTCCTGGAACACTCTGTGCCGCTTGCCCTGTCGAGCGATGCACCCTACGGACCCCTCGACCCATGGGCGGTCATCGCGGCCGCGGTCACCCGACGAACCGCTAGCGGCATCACGCTCGGGCCACACGAATCCGTGTCCCCGCCGACCGCCTTGGACAGGTACCTGGCCCCGCTCGACGATCCCGGGGGTAAGCCGCGGCGGGTCGTCGTCGGGGCACCCGCGGATCTCGTGCTGCTCGATCGGCCGCTCCGCACCGCCCTGTCTTCGTCGAATGCAACAAACGTACGCTGCACGATCATTCGAGGACACGTGCGCTTCTCTCGCTGAGAACCCTTACCTAGATCGATCCACCCCAACACGCACTCGACGACATCGCGCCTCGTTGAACTCACCGGAATCCTGCACCTCTGCGTAAACGTACGAATACGATGTAGGTATGCCGAAGACGGTGCAGATTCGTGACCTCGACGACGAGGTGTATGCAGGCCTGGTACGGCGGGCCAGCGAAGACGGAATCACCGTGCCCGAGTTGCTGCGACGAGAGGCCGCCAGGATAGCGGCGCGTCCATCGATCGCAGAGTGGTTGCGGCGCACCGGACGTCGGCCGTCGCAGATCGAAACCGCGGACGTGCTGGCCGATCTCGACCAGTGGCGGGGCGAGTGGCCTGATCCTCGTCGTTGATACGTCATGCCTATTTGAGATTGTGACCGATTCTCCGAGAGCAGCCCAGATCGCCCCTTACACCACCCTGTGTAAGCCTTCAGCGGATTGATCGCCGCGAACTCGCTAACGAACATCCACACCGCCACCGGCAACGGCGCTGCCCGCGTGCTGCTTATTCAACCAGGATCATTCGGACGACGATCGGCGACGCGGAGCCGCAGCGGCCGTCGGGTCGGTGCCACCGAGCGCAGCAAGGCGACGCGCACTTTCGATGCGTATCAACGCCTGCAATCCCGCGCGAATCAGCGTCGCCCGTTCGTGTATCCCGGTCAGCTCGGCCGCCTTTGCCGGCAGATCGTCTTCAAGGGTGACCGTGGTACGCATGCCGCATCTCCAATCGCATCAATCTATGCCTTCAATGATGTCGACTGTCCACTGTTCTCGCCACCAGAGCCGCGCTGGTCGTGATCCGGTCGGCTCCCGGCACCGATCACGACAGTCGTTCGAGGTCGACGAATCGATCAAATCCACGGTCAAACGTCAGAATGCGAGTAATACCGTTGGCGCGCATGGTCGCAACATGCAGTGCATCGCGAGCGCCGACTCCGTCTAGAACGAGTCTCTTGGCGGCATCTACGTCCTCGCGACCGATGGCGAAAACCTCATCGACGAGTTCATCAAGCGTGAGGCACGCCGGTTCGATGGCGTTGAGCCGGTCGATCGCCGAGTATCGGTGCAAGACCTCCTGATAGACCTCCGCGTCCGTCACCAAACGGACGTCGTTCAGAATCAATTCGTCCAAGATGTTGCGCGCACGCTCCCGATGCGGATGTGGCGTCCCGACGAGGTACATCGGGATATTGGCGTCTACAAACACACTCATGCCAGATAGCCGCGCTCGGTCTCTTCCAGGATCTGCTCGATATCGCCAGACGGAAACTCGTGAGTGAGCGCATTGCGGATCGCCGCCAGCTTGCGGGCCTGCTTTTGCCTGGGCTGCTCAGCCCTGGCAGTACGGAGGACCGCTCGCACCCATTGCGAAACCGTCTCGCCCTGACGCTCAGCGAACTCCTCGATTTCCGCATACTCAGCGTCGTCCATGACGACTTGAAGTCTCTTACTCATGTCGTGAGTATAACTTACTCACGACGTCGCGGCGATGCGATATCTGCTGCTTGCATCGCTACTTGCGAGCCCGGACGTAATCGAGACCGAGATCGATGTGCACATGGTCTCGGTCTCGATTATGTCCGGGCTCGCAAGCTCGCTCGGACTACTCGACCCGACGGATGCGGACCCTCGCAAGCTCGGGGCCTTACTCGACCACCGGAAGACCGGACTCTTCCCGTCGCACGTTTGGCCGCCACCGGTGGCCCGGGTCACTGATCCCATAGGCCCGGTGCCGACGATCGGCGACGCGGAGCCGCCGCGGCCGTCGGGTCGGTGCCACCGATACCTACCGGATCAACTTCGCCAATTCCCCCATATCCTCCGCGGTCGCCGCCCAGCTCGCCAGCAACTTCAATCCGTCAGCGGCCGGTGTGCCGGCCGCGGCGGTGTACGCCAACATCGTCAACTCCGGATGCGCGGGGAATTCCATTGCCTCGTAATCGAGTTCGAGCGTACCGACCGCAGGATGGTGCAGCTTCTTCTTCCCGGTCCGATGGAACCGGACGTCGTGCGCCGCCCACCTCGTCCGGAATTCGGCACTCTGCGTGGATAATTCACCGATGAGTTCTTGAAGCTTCTTGTCGTAGGGGTTGCGGCCGGCCTCGGAACGTAGCATCGCGGCGATGTCGTCGGCGCTGCGCTCCCAATCCACGAAGAAGTCCTTGGACGCCGGGTCGAGGTAGACGAATCGGGCGGTGTTCGGGCATCGTGTGGGGTCACTGGCCAGCAATGGCGCGTAGAGCGCGCGGGCCATGGTGTTGGCGGCGAGCATGTCGTGCCGGGCATTGCGCACCCACGCCGGCGAATCGGTGATGGCGTCGAGCAGCTGCTGCACGCCGGGGGTGATCCCGGTGCTCCGCGTGCGAGGGCGGACTGGCCCGTGTTGGGCGGCGCGCGCCAGGTCATACAGATGGGCCCGTTCGGCCTCGTCGAGCTGCAGTGCCGAGGCGACGCCGTCGAGCACGGCGTCGGACGCGCCGGAGAGGTTGCCACGCTCCATCCGGACGTAATAGTCGATGCTCACCCCGGCCAGGAGTGCCACTTCTTCCCTGCGCAGCCCGGCAACTCGCCGTTTGGCTCCACCATAGGCCGGCAGGCCCGCCTGCTCGGGGGTGATGCGCGCACGCCGCGACGTCAGAAACTCCCTGACCTCGCCTCGCTGATCGCCTGGTGTGCTCATGACGTCCACGGTAGGCCGCGACCGGCGGCGGTGGGAGGGACTGGCGTTACCCGGAACGTCCGGGACTCCCACGCACGTGGACCAGCGAGTGAACTTGTCATCATGCAGAACAGCCCCACCGTCGTCGATCGACGAATCGGTCGCCACACGACCGCGATCCTGGCGGTCATCATGATCAGCTACTTCATGATCCTGCTCGACAATTCGATCATCTTCACCGCGCTCCCCAGCATTGAGTCGGCCATGCACCTGTCGGCCACGGGGCTCGCGTGGGTGCAGGACGCCTACACGCTGGTCTTCGGCGGTTTGCTGCTCCTGGGCGCGCGGGCCGGTGACCTTCTCGGGCGGC
The DNA here is from genome assembly GCF_053588655.1 of Gordonia sp. NPDC003424. Classification (NCBI taxonomy): domain Bacteria; kingdom Bacillati; phylum Actinomycetota; class Actinomycetes; order Mycobacteriales; family Gordoniaceae; genus Gordonia; species Gordonia sp. NPDC003424. Next base: position 6,103 of record NZ_JBSFQJ010000025.1, on the reverse strand, counting down.
GACGTGTCTTCGTGACCGGACTGGCTGTGTTCGCGCTGGCCTCACTGCTGGTCGGGTTGTCTCCTGCCGGCTGGTGGCTGATTGCGGCCCGCGCGCTGCAGGGTGTCGGGGCCGCGATCGTCGCCCCGTCATCGCTGGCGTTGCTGACCGCCAACTTCCCCGAAGGACGCGAGCGTGCCAAGGCCGTCGCGCTGTACGGCGCCACCGCCGGCATCGGCGCCAGCCTGGGGCTGGTCATCGGGGGCGCGCTGGCCGACTGGGTGTCCTGGCGTGCCGGGTTCTTCCTCAATGTGCCGATCGGGATCGCGATGATCGTGCTGGCCCCCCGGTATCTGGGCGAGACACCGCGCCAGCGTGGACAATTCGATCTCGTTGGGGCGATCACCGCTACGGTGGGCGTCGGGTCGTTGGTGTTCGGCATCATCGGTTCGGCGACCGCCGGCTGGACCAACCCCGTGACGATCGGCGCATTGGTCCTCGGCGGCCTTGTGTTGGGGGTGCTCGTCGCCACCGAAGGTCGTACTGCTGAACCGATCATGCCGCTGCGACTGTTCGCCAGCCGTATCCGCACCGGCGCCTACCTCGGTCGACTCCTTTACATGGGCGCGATGATCGGATTCTTCTACTTCACCACGCAGTATCTGCAAGAGGTCCTCGGTTTCAACGCACTGCAGGCAGGTGTCGCCTTCCTTCCCATGACCGTCGTCAATTTCGTTGTCGCCATGGCAATCCCGAGGGTCACCGCCCGATGGGGTCAGGCGCTGCCGCTGACGGTCGGCGTGGCGGTCACGCTCACCGGGATGGCGTGGCTGTCCATGATCACCCCGACGAGTTCCTACCTGACCGCCGTCGCCGCACCGATGTTGCTTGTCGGAATCGGGCAGGGACTGGCATTTGCGCCGCTGACCTCCGCCGGCATCACCGGTGTCCCAGCCGCCGATGCCGGCGCAGCCTCCGGACTGGTCAACACCTTTCATCAACTCGGCATGGCACTCGGCCTCGGTATCCTGGTCACCGCCTCCGCCCACGCCAGCGCCGGTGACGCATCATCCGCGGTTGCGCTCACCAACCAGGTGGGCACCGCGCTGGCCACCGGGTCGGTCCTGCTCGCACTCAGCCTGGCCGTCGCCGCAGCGATCATCCTGCCGGCCGAACGCCGGGCCCGGCGCACCGCCACCGCGTCTGACGTACGGACCACCGGCGACATCGTGCCCGCCACGCACGACGCATGCCCCACACGATGACACCACCGAACACCCAGTAAGGAGAACCCCATGAAAGCCACCATGATCTACGGCGCCAGCGACATCCGAGTCGAGAACATCCCCGACGCCGCGATCAAGAACCCCACCGACGCCGTGGTCCGCGTGGTCCGCAGTTGTATCCGCGGCAGCGACCTGTGGCCATACGGCTCGAAGTCGGCCGACAGCTCACCGAACACGATCGGACACGAATTCCTCGGTGTCGTCGAAGAAGTCGGCGCAGGCGTGACCGGCCTGAAGAAGGGCGATCTCGTCGTCAGCCCGTTCACTTGGTCGGACAACACCTGCGACTTCTGTGGGGAGGGCCTGCACACCTCGTGTCGGCACGGCGGGTCGTGGAACGCCGGAGACGTCGGGGGGTGTCAGGCCGAAGCAGTTCGCGTGCCGCAGACAGACGGCACACTGGTGAAACTGCCGGTGGCCGAGGACTCTTCATTACTCGCATCGCTGCTGACCCTGTCCGACGTCTACTGCACCGGCCACCACTGCGCGGTCAGCGCGGGAGTGACTGCGGGACAATCGGTCACAGTGATCGGCGACGGCGCCGTCGGACTGTCGGCGGTGTTGGCCGCCAAACAGCTTGGTGCCGAACAGATCATCCTGATGGGCCACCACAAGACCCGCACCGACCTCGGCCGCGAGTTCGGCGCCACCGACGTCGTCGCGGAACGGGGTGACGAGGGTGTCGAACGTGTCCGCGAACTCACCGGCGGCGACGGCACCCACGCCGTCCTCGAGTGCGTGGGCCTCGCCCCGGCCGTCGACACCGCGTTCGGCGTTGTCCGTGACGGCGGAGTGGTCAGCCGCGTCGGCGCTCCGCAATACACCGATGTACAAGCGGGTTTCGGGGTGTTCATGCGCAACATCTCCTTCACCGGCGGTGTCGCACCCGCCCGCGCCTACATCGAGGACCTCATGCCGGCCATCCTGGAGGGAAAGGTCGAGCCCGGAAAGGTCTTCGACCGCACACTCGCGCTCGACGACATCGCCGACGGATATCGGGCAATGGCCGATCGGGAAGCACTGAAGGTCTTGATCACCACATGATGGTCGGCGCGAACATGCCTGCAGCCGTCCGACCAAGACAGGTAATGACAGTCCCTCCCCGACAAGGCTGAACGAGCCTAACGTCGGACAGAGCTGATCCAACAACGGAAGGTGACCAATGCAGTACCGCCCACTCGGCCGTACCGGCGTCAAGGTGAGCCCCCTGTGTCTCGGGGCAATGATGTTCGGCCCCTGGGGAAACGACGACAAACAGGATGCCATGCGGATAATCCACGCCGCGCTGGACGCCGGAATCAACTTCGTCGACACTGCCGACATCTACTCTGCGGGAGCATCGGAGGAGATCGTCGGCGAGGCGCTGCGCGGTCGACGTGACGACGTCTTTCTGGCGACGAAGTTCTTCATGCCGATGGGCGACGCCCCGAACCGCGGCGGCAGCTCACGACGCTGGATCATGACGGCGGTCGAGGACTCCCTGCGCCGGCTCGGCACCGACCACATCGACCTCTACCAGGTGCATCGGCCCAGCCCCGATACCGACATCGAGGAAACCCTTGGCGCCCTCACCGATCTCGTCCGTCAGGGCAAGGTCCGTTACGTCGGTTCGTCGTCGTTCTCCGGCTCCCAAATTGTGGAGGCACAATGGGCGTCCAAGGACAACGGCTACGCACGGTTCGTCACCGAGCAGCCGCCGTACTCGATTCTGGTGCGCGGCATCGAAGAAGACGTCTTGCCCGCCGTTGGGCGCCACGGCATGGGAACGCTCACCTACAGTCCGCTCTCGGGCGGTTGGTTGTCGGGACGGTGGCGCAAGGACGCGGCCTCGGCACCCACATCGAGTGCTCGACCGAGCGCACGATTCGACATGTCGTCGCCGGAGAACCAACGCAAACTCGACATCGTCGAGGAGCTCGCGGTGCTCGCCGAGAACACCGGAATCACGCTGATCGAACTCGCGATCGCGTTCGCGATCAACCATCCCCACGTGACCGCCGCGATCGTCGGACCACGAACCATGGAGCAGTTGGAGTCGTACCTACCGGCCGCCGACATCACCCTCTCCGCGGATGTCCTGGACCGCATCGATGAGCTCGTCGCACCCGGCGTCACGGTCAATCCCGACGACAACAGCTACGGAACACACGAGCTCACACCGAAGGCCAGGCGCCGCAACGGTTTCTGACGGCCGACGGCGGACACGGCATCGACACCAAGGAGGAACCATGGAACTGGCTTTGCACATCGCCGATTTCACCTGGGCGGGCGGGCCCCCACACCTCGGGAGGGCACTGGCCAAACATGTGCGCGACGCGGAGGCCATCGGGGTACGCCGAATCAGCGTGATGGATCATTTCTGGCAGATCCGCGGGGTCGGTCCGGCGGAGAACGAGATGCTCGAGGCCTACAGTGCACTCGGGTACATTGTCGCCCACACCGATCACGCGTTGCTCCACGCACTGGTCACCGGGGTGACGTATCGCGAACCAGCGCTGCTGGCAAAGGCGGTCACGACGCTCAATGTGCTCTCCGGGGGACGGGTCGGCCTCGGTATCGGAGCGGCATGGAACGACGAGGAGTCCGAGGGCCTGGGCTTCGCCTTTCCGCCGACTGCCGAACGGTTCGAGCGGCTCGAGGAAACGGTACAGATCTGCCGACAGATGTGGTCGGGCTCCGAGGAACCGTTCGAGGGCAAGCACTATCGGCTCGGACGGACCCTCAACTCACCACAATCCCTCAGCGAGCCGCACCCGTACCTGATGATCGGCGGTTCGGGGGAAAAGAAAACGCTGCGCCTTGTCGCCCAATATGCCGACGCCTGCAACATCTTCGGCGGACCGGACGCCGCACACAAGCTCGATGTGCTGCGCGGGCATTGCGATACCGTTGGCCGCGACTACGACGAGATCGACAAGACGACCATCTTCAACATCAACCCGAGCAGCACGGTCGACGACATCGTCACCACCGCCAACGAGATGGCCGCCCTCGGCTTCAGCTCCGCGTACATCTTCGCCACCGGCATCACCGAACCCGAACGGATCATCGAACTGTTCGCCGGCGCGATGCCGCGACTCGACTGAGTTGCCGGCGGTCCGAGACCGATCATCTACTCACAGAGGAACGACCATGAGCCAGTGGGCAGCTGACGACGCGGCCGCGATCACCGACCCCCAAGAGGTACACCTGAGCACCCGTCGCCGCGACGGCACGCTTCGATCACCACGCATCATCTGGATCGTCCCCGTCGGCGACCGAGTGTTCATCCGGTCCACCAACGGCCGTGGCGCGGACTGGTTCCGATGGGCGATCGCCACGGGCACGGGCCAGATCGATGCGCGCGGCACAGCTTTCGACGTCACCTTCACCGAAGTCTCCGACGACGTGCTCAGCGCCGTCGACGCGGCCTACCGCACCAAGTACGGCAACTACGCCTCGATCGTCGACCATCTCGAAGAAGCAGGACCCCGATCGGCAACGCTGGAGGTCACGCCCGGCTGATTGCCCAAGTCGCTCAGGTCGCCACCCCGCGGAGCACCGTGCTCACACCGCCTTCAGCGGAATGATCGCCGCGATCTGCGTAGCGACCCGATCGTCGGCGAGATCCAAGTCGTAGTGGTTCTGCAGGTTCAGCCAGAACTGTGCCGACGTCCCGAAGTACCGCCCGAGTCGCAGCGCCGTGTCGGCGCTGATTGCGCGCTTGCCGTGCACGATCTCATTGATGCGGCGCGGGGCACACCAATCGACACGGCTAGCTTGTGCTGAGTAACGTCGAAACCCTCGATGAAGTCCTCCAAGAGCATCTCACCGGGTGAATCGGTTCGATCTTGTCAGTGGTAGTCAACGATCCCAACCTCCTCTGGCCGGGCGGCGGTCCACACGAAGTAGACCCGCCGCTGGCCGTTTTGATCCCACTTGGCGACCGCTGCATCTGACACATCCTCAGCCAAGTACCGATCTCACCGCCGCACCACCGTCGTATCGTACGTGTATCGGTCCGGCCGAAACACGTGTTCCCCGACCTCGACGACCCGGCCGTCGTCGTCAATTGCCATGCGGCGCAGACATAGCAGTGGCGAAGACGGAGGTAGGTCAAGGAGCGCAGCCTCGGATTCGTCGGCGACCCTTGCACTGATCTTCTCGCGGGCCAGACTGATGTGGATTCCCTTGGCCCGCAACGCGGCATAGAGGCCGCCCTGCTCGAGGTCGTCGAACGACGGGCAGATCTGCGCCGGGAGCCAGTTGATCATGAGGCTGTGCGGTTCCCGGGAGGCGATTCGGAGCCGTTTGATCCGAACCACCTCGACATCGGCCGACACGGCGAGTTCGGTCTTCACTTCCGGATCAGCGCACGTCAGGTCGTACTCAAGAACCCTTGTGCTCGGATGTTTTCCGGCCGCTTCGAGGAGGTCGAACACACTCGTGATCTGAGTGGAGCGTCGAATCGGGTGGTGCACCACCTGAGTCCCGACACCACGCCGTCGGATCACCACACCGCGATCGACGAGTTCAGCCATGGCATGGCGGATCGTGATGCGCGAGATGTTGAGGCGGCGCGAGAGGAGTAGTTCGTTTTCGAGGCGCTCCCCTGGCGCGAGATCGCCTCTCAGGATCGCCTTTTCGAAGGCCAGAGCCAGCTGGTGGTAGATCGGGATGGGTACCGACCGATCGATGTCCAGCTCGATCGGCGTGGTGGAGTCGTCCACGGCGTCGTCGGCTCTGGCCAGCACGGTCATCGAATCAGGCTCGGTCGCTGCGGAGTTCGTGGCTCAGGGTGTCGAGTTCGTCGCCGCCGGCCATTTGTTGGGTGAGTTCTTCGAGGTCGATCTCGTCGT